>JARRRO010000061.1:0-10929 GCA_037380645.1 Gammaproteobacteria bacterium
CAGGGTCGCGCCTGAGCACGAGACAGAAGGTCTCGATCTGGTCCTCCATGATGAGAAAGGTTATAATTTTTAATAAGTTATAATTGTTTCCCGATCCGCGGGCAGGTATCGCCGCATTCGCGATCATATGGGATACATACACCCCCGGCACCCGGCCGCCGCCACTCACCGGCGGATGTGCGGCCCGTCGCACACCATGGTGGCGGCTGTTTCAATCGCCGGCTTCACAGCATAGAATGAAGACAAGTTCCCATGCATGCGGGTCGGTAAAGGAGGAATCCCATTAGAGGAACAACATGGCAAATCTTGTTGATAAAGCAATACTGAAAACGCTGGTCCCCCCCAGCGCCCTCAATCATGAAAATTTCGAGGAACTTGCCAGCAAGACGGCGGTAGAGGATATCGCCGCCGGGCGTTCCCTGTTCAAGGCTGGAGATGTGGACCGGCAGGCCATTTATCTGATCGACGGGGAGGTGGAGCTGACCGCGGAGAACGGGCAGAAAATCATCGTCCGGGCGGGGACGGACGCTGCCAGACACGCCCTGGGCAACCATCAGCCCCGCAAACATACCGCGGTGACCACGAAGCCGTCCAAGGTCACCCGTATCGACACCGATCTCCTGGATATCCTCCTTACCTGGGACCAGCTTTCCGGCATCGAAGTGGACGAGATCGCAACGGAAGTGGGTAACGGCAGAGACGAGGGCGATGACTGGATGACGCGCATCCTGCAGTCCAAGGCCTTTCTCCAGGTGCCGCCGGCGAACATCCAGGCCATGTTCATGCGCATGCAGGAGATCCCGGTCAAGGCCGGAGAGACGATCATCACGCAGGGCGACGATGGTGACTATTACTACATTATCAAGTTCGGGAAATGCAAGGTGACCCGCAACTCGAAGTCCAATACGCAACTGACCCTGGCGACCCTGGGCGACGGGGACGCCTTCGGCGAAGAGGCGTTGCTGTCCGAAGCCAAGCGCAACGCGAATATCACGATGATGACAGACGGCGTATTGATGCGCCTGTCCAAGGAAGATTTCAACGAGCTGTTGAAGGAACCCATGCTGAACTGGGTCACCCGGGAAGAGGCGGAGAAGATGGTGAAAGAGGGAGGCGCCCAATGGGTAGACGTGCGCCTGGAAAGCGAGTACCAGAACAACGGCATCCCGGGCAGCCTCAACATTCCTCTGTTCATGCTGCGTATGAAGGCGGAAACCCTGGATCGCAACAAGCAGTACATCCTGTACTGCGATACCGGCCGCCGCAGTTCAGCGGCGGCGTTCCTGCTGAGTGAACGCGGGCTGCGCGCCAGTTGCCTGAAAGGGGGACTGACGGGCGCCAGCAAGCGCTGAGGGATCTCCCCGTTTCGAACATAACCGGCAGAACCGGACCGACGCGGTGACAGTGGATATAGAACTGGCCCCCGGTATCGACAATTATGCCGTCATGGGCAATCCCGTTGCCCACAGCAAATCACCCCTCATTCACCAGGCCTTCGCCGTGCAGACCGGAGAGCGGCTGCACTACCAGGCCATCCTGGTACCCGTGGGCGGTTTCGAGGCGGCCCTGGCGGAATTCCAGCGTCAGGGAGGCAGGGGACTCAACATCACCGTGCCGTTCAAGGAGGACGCCTGCCGGGCCATGGCCGAACTCACCACCAGGGCGGAGGAGGCCGGGGCCGTGAACACCGTCTGGTTCGGGGACGACGGCAGGCGATGCGGCGACACCACCGACGGCGTCGGTCTGGTCCGCGACCTGCGCCGCCAGGGCATTGAACTCGCCGGCAGCCGGCTGCTGATCCTGGGCGCCGGCGGTGCCGTGCGCGGTGTGGTCGGGGAGCTCATGACGCAGCGCCCCCAGAGCCTGCTCATCGCCAACCGCACCGTTTCCCGGGCCCGGGCCTTGCGCGAGCGCTTCGACCGTCACCCGAACATCGACGTCTGCGGCTTCGACGAGCTCGCCGCCGGGGGACGCTTCGACGTCGTCATCAATGCCATCCCCGCCGGCCTCACCGCCGCGCTGCCGCCGCTGCCGGAAGATCTGGCCAGGGGAGGCTGCTGCTATGACATGGTGTACGGGGATGCGGCCACCCCGTTCGTGGCCTGGGCCATGGATCACGGGGCGGGCACCGTCAGCGACGGTCTGGGCATGCTGGTGGAACAGGCGGCGGAATCGTTCTACATCTGGCGCGGTGTGCGCCCGGAAACCGGACCGGTCATCGAAATGCTGCGCAAGGCCTGAACCGCCCGAACGCAAGTCATTAACCCTGATACCAGGGTGAAACAGCAATCCTTTGATCTCGCTGAGACGCGAAGTCGCCAAGAAAGCAATTGTATTTTTGCCTTGCGTCTTGGCGCCTTGGCGAGATCTTATATTGTCAGGTCAGGTTCCCAGCATTTTATCCATGACGTTGGGCAGCCAGACGACCAGATCCGGGAACAGGATCAGCAGGATGATGGCGATCACCTGCAGGATCACGAAGGGGATGATGCCCCGGTAGATATCGTGGATGCCAATGGAGGGGGGCGCCACGGCCTTGAGGTAAAACAGGGAAAAGCCGAAGGGAGGGGTCAGGAAAGAGGTCTGCAGGTTGATGCCGATGAGAATGGCCAGCCACAGCAGGTCTACGCCCAGGGTGTTGGCGATGGGCGCCAGGATGGGGACCACGATGAAGCAGATCTGCAGGAAATCCAGGAAGAAGCCCAGCAGGAAGATGATCAGCATGCTCACGGCCAGAAAGCCCCACTTTCCCCCCGGCAGGCTGGTCATGAGATCCAGGACCAGGCCGGCGCCGCCCATACCGCGGAATACCAGTCCGAAGGCGGTGGCGCCGATGAGGATCAAAAACACCATGCTGGTAAGACGCGTGGTAAGCCGCATGGCGTCCTGCAGTTTCTGCAGGTCCAACTTGCGATGCACCAGGGCCAGGAGCATGGCGCCGATGCCGCCGATGGCCGCGGATTCCGTGGGCGAGGCGATGCCGAAGAAGATGGAGCCCAGCACACCCACCACCAGCAGCAGGGGCGGGATCAGGGTGCTGACCACCCTGGCCAGGAGCTTTTCGTCCTCGGCCTGTTCCAGGGCGGGCCCGGCCTCGGGGCGGAGCCAGGCGTAGACGATGATGTAGACGAGGAACATGACTACCAGCAGCAGACCGGGGACCACCGCTCCGATGAAGAGCCGGCCCACCGGCACGCCCATGACGTCGCCCAGCAGGATAAGAATGATACTGGGCGGAATGATCTGGCCCAGGGTGCCGGAGGCGGCGATGGTGCCGCAGGCCAGCGGCGGGGAATACTGGCGTTTCAGCATGGTGGGCAGGGCGATGATGCCCATGGTCACCACCGTGGCGCCGACCACTCCGGTGGTGGCCGCCAGCAGGGCGCCGACGATGACCACGGACAGGGCCAGCCCGCCGCGCAGCCGGCCGCATAATAGCGCCATGGTCTCCAGCAGGTCTTCGGCGAGGCCGGATTTGTCCAGGATCACCCCCATGAAGATGAACAGCGGCACCGCCAGCAGGGTGAAATTGGTCATCACCCCCCAGATCTGCAGGGGCAGGAGGTGAAAGAAATCGAAGCCGAGGAATATCCCGCCGTAGAGCAGGGCCACCGCGCCCAGGGTGAACGCCACCGGATAGCCCAGCAACAGCAGGACCATCAGCGTGACGAACATGGTCAAGACCCAGAAGCTCACGATGGCCCCTCCAGGATGCGCCTCAGGGACTTCAGGGCCTCGCTGATCCCCTGCAGAATGAGCAGGAGAAAGCCCAGCGGGATGCACGCCTTGAGCAGCCAGCGGAAGGGCAGACCGCCGGGATCCGGTGAGCCCTCCATGTGCAGGTAAGACTGCTGAACGAAGGGGATGGCGCTGACGATGATCAGGACGGCGAAGGGGATCAAAAAGCACAGCGTCCCGAGGAGGTTAACCCAGGCCCGCCGGTAATCATTCATGAAGCGGCTGGTGTAGATAAGGTCGAGACGTACGTGGCCGTCGTGTTTAAGGGGCTGGAGAACACATAGCGCATGGTTACGTCGTAGCCCACCAGCAGCACCATGGCCACTACCAGCCAGGAGACCGCCCTGCCGACCCGGTCGTTGAACCGGTCGATGCGGGTGGAAACGGCGTCGATGAGAGCGGTGAAGGATTGTTTCGTCATTGTTGTTCTAGGGGGGTGCCCGGTACAGCGCCCGCAGCAGTATAGACCACCCGGCGGGGTTGATCGATGTCCTGAAAAGCCCGTCCCCGAGAGGCTAACTGGTTGAAAAATCTATGAAGAAAATCCCGCCCCGGGCCCTTGCGGGCAATATTTATTCACATTTTGCAAATTCCGGCGGTGAAGCTGCCGGCACGGCCCGCTGCCTGGGGATAACACCCCTATTATGTTGTTTTGACAGGAATAAAAGGGATCCATGTCGGGCCGGAGGGCGGGGCCGCCGTTGCCAGAATGTTTGCAGCAGGGTGGGAGCAGCGATCCATTCACAGACTTATCCACAACGTGGGTGGGTACTGACTCCGGCAGCCGGGGCCTTATGCCCCGCTGTCGTGTCCCGCTTCCCGGTCTCGGTCGGTCAGGTGGTTGGCCAGGGCGGCATAGGTGGCGACGGCGAGTTCCTGTGGCCGCTGCCCCGGGTCTATACCCAGGGCCTCCAGACCCGCCGCGGCTATGTATCCCTTCAGGGCGTTGCGCAGGGTCTTGCGCCGGTGGGAGAAGGCGGTCCTGACCACAGCGGCGAACAGTTCCCGATCCTTGATAGCCGGCCCCGCCGCCGGGGTGAGGCGTATGACCCGGGACTCCACCCGCGGCGGCGGGGTGAACGCCTGAGGGCCGACCCGGAACAGGGATTCGACCCGGCAGCGGGATTGGATCATCACGGACAGGCGGCCGTAGTCGCCTCCGCCCGGCGCCGCAGCGATGCGGTCGGCGACTTCCTTCTGCAGCATGAACACCATTCGCGCAATGCAGTCCAGCTGGTCCAGGAGGTGAAACAGCAGCGGCGTGGAGATGTTGTAGGGCAGGTTGCCTACGATCTGCAGCGGTCCCGGCGCCGCCCCGCAGAAGTCGAAGCTCAATACGTCCGTGCAGTGCACCACCAGGCCGCGGTCGCCGTAGCGGTCTTCCAGCGCTGCGGACAGGTCCCGGTCGATCTCCACAGCGTGCAGCCGCCGCAGCCGCTGCAGCAGAAGGGCAGTCAGGGCGCCGCGCCCCGGGCCGATTTCGAATACCGGCAGCCCGGCATCCAGGTCCAGGCAGTCTATTATGCGCGCCGCCAGCGTCGGGTCATTGAGAAAATGCTGGCCGAAGCGCTGGCGCGGCGCCATGCCGGCGTCCCCTCAGCTGGCCTGCAGGGACAGCCGGTAGGCGCTGTCGATGGCGGCCAGGAGGCTGTCGGCCCTGGCCCGGCCCGTGCCTGCCAGCTCCAGGGCGGTGCCGTGATCCACCGAGGTGCGGATCAGGGGCAGGCCCAGGGTAATGTTCACCGTCTCCCCGAAGCCCTGCATCTTCAGCGGGGCCAGCCCCTGGTCGTGGTACATGGCGATGACCGCATCCATCCCTCGCAGGGAATCCGGGGTGAAGGCCGTATCGGCCGGCACCGGACCGGTGAGATCCAGGCCGGCGGCGCGCAGTTCCTCCAGTACCGGTTCCAGGATCTCCGTCTCTTCACTCCCCAGGTAGCCTTCCTCGCCGGCGTGGGGATTGAGGCCGGTGACCAAAAGTCGCGGTTCAACGATGCCGAACAGGCGGCGTAGATCCCTGTCCACCACTTCGACGGTGTGGCGCAGCCGCTCCGGGGTGACGGCGTCGGGGACGGCCCTCAAGGGGATGTGGGTGGTTACCAGCGCGACACGCAGGCGCCGGTTCATGAGCATCATGACCGGCTCCGCCCCGCACTGGGCGGCGATGAACTCGGTATGGCCGGTAAATGAGTGGCCGGCCCGGTTGATGGCGGCCTTGTGCACCGGGGCAGTGACCATGGCCGAGAATTCCCCCTCGAGACAGCCGCGCACCGCCCGCGTCAGGGTGGCGAGGACGTAATCGGCGTTGGCACAGTCGGGCCGGCCGGGTTGCACGGGAGCGGCCATGGGCACGGGCAGGACCTTGAGACGGCCGGCGAGGTGGGTGTCGCCGTCCTCTACGCCGGGGTATTCGGTAATGGTCAGGGGCAGGCCCAGGCGCACGGCCCGCGCCTCCAGCAGTTTCGGATCGGCGATGACGATTAACTCATGGGGCAGCGACTGCCGGGACAGGGCAAGGACCAGGTCGGGACCGATCCCCGCGGGCTCCCCTGCTGTTAAGGCAATGCGGACGATGGTTCTTTAACTGTTCAGGCGGTATTCGACGTAGGCCTCGTCGCGCAGATCCCGCAGCCAGTTCTCTCTGGCTTCCTCTATCTTCTTCTGGCGGATGGCCTGACGGGCGTGGGCGCGCCGGACGTCGGCGGTGCTGTCGTGCTTGCGCCTTCCCAGCACCTGGACGATGTGCCAGCCGAAGCGGGTCCTGAAGGGCTGGCTGACCTGGCCCGGTTTCAGGGAATTCATGACCTCTTCGAATTCCGGCACCAGGTCGCCGGGACTGACCCACCCCAGATCCCCGCCATCCGCGGCGCTGACCGTGTCATTGGAGTTGGACCGTGCCAGCTCGGCGAAATTGGCGCCGCCCTCGATCCGCTGTCGCAGCTGTTTCAGACGGCGCACCGCATCCTTGTCCGAAGTCAGGTCATCGGTCTTGATGAGGATATGGCGGGCGTGAGTCTGGGTAACGACCACCTTTTTGCTGTCGCGCACGCCCGTGAGCTTGATGATGTGATAGCCGCTGGGACTGCGGATCAGACTACTGATATCGCCCTTGTGCATATGCGCCACGGCGTCGGTGAACAGCGTCGGGACCTGGCTGCCCTTGCGCCAGCCCAGATCGCCCCCGTCCAGGGCCTGCTGGCCGTCGGAATAGCTCGCGGCTACCTCGCTGAAATCGGCCCCGGATTCCAGTTTCTTCAGTACCATTTCAGCCTTGGCCTTGGTTTTCTGCAATTCCTCGGTGGAAGGGGAGTTGGGCATGGCAATGAGGATGTGCGAGAGACGGTATTCCTTCTGGCTCTTTCCCTGGTGCTGCTGGGTGGCCAGATAGTTGTTGATCTCGCGTTCACTGACGATGACGCGGTTGTCCACTGCCTCCTGCTGCAGGCGGGAGATCATGATCTGGTGGCGGATGTCTTCCCTGAACTGGGCATAGTTGTAGCCGTCCTTCTCCAGGATCTTCCTGAACTGGTCCAGGGATACCTTGTTCTGGGCAGCGATGTTGCTGATGGCCCGGTTCAGGGTTTCGTCATCTACACGGATGCCGTGCTTTTCGGCCATCTGCAGCTGCAGTTTGGTCATGACCATGCGGTCCAGCACCTGCTTCTGCAGCACCGGGGTGGGAGGGAGCTTGGTGCCCTGTTCCCGCAGCTGTTCCTTGATGCTGCGCATCTTGTCGCTCAGCTCGCTGGCCATGATGACATCATCGTTGACTATGGCGACGATGTGGTCGATTTCGACAGCTGCGCGGGCCGCCAGCGCGGGCAGCAGGCACAGAAAAAGGAGGAGCGTTTGACGGGTGAGTGGCTGCATGGTGCTAAAATTCGCTGTGATATCCGGGAATACTCTGATTAAGAAAGTTTACCGTGCTTTGCCCCAGTCCTGCCAGCCCTTTCAGCTGCAGCTGGATGAAGAACCCGGTCTGGAAATCTCCATCCAGGTTGGTCAGGTAGCGGCGGACCACGGCGCGGACGCCCCAGCAGCAGCTTTCGTATTCGATGCCGCCGAACAGCTCCAGGGATTTCCCTTCCGGGACGGCGTAATTCCAGCGTCCGACCACGCTCCAGCGCTCGTTAAGCGGCCATCGGAAGGAGATGTCCGACTGATCGATGTTGGCGGTGGTCCGGATGACCTGGCCGGCGGGCCTGCGCCGGACCCGGTAGCCGAGGTTGAGCACCCTGCCTTCCCCGGGGTGGTACTGGGCGTTGAAAACCAATTTCCGGGTAACATTATCGTTTGGGTCCCACTGCAGTTGGCCGTCGAAGTGCCAGTCCTTGAAAAAGTTCGTCCCCACCTCCAACACCAGCGGCGAGTAAGAGTCACGGAGTGGCAATCCGGTTTCCACCAGATTTCCCTGGCTGTTGATGATCTGGCGCTGGACGTCCTGCTTTGCCAAATACAATATCTGACCGAGGCGGAGGTAGGCTTGTTCCCGGCCGGTCTTGCTCTCTATAAGCCGCGAGGTCAGGGCCAGGGTGATCTGGTTGGCGTCGCCGAACCGGTCCGGGCCGCTGAAGCGGTTGTCCCGGAACAGGGAGTTATAGGTAAGGCTGTACTCGCCGGTGTCGAAGATCGGGAGATTGCCCTGGTTCTTGCCGGGGACGAGCAGATAGTAGAAGTTCGGTTCCAGGGTCTGCCGGTAGTTGGTGCCGAACAGGGTCGTGTTTCGTTCCAGGAAGATCCCGCCCTTGAGACTGGCCATGGGCAGGAGGCGGCTGGGACTGTCGCTGAACAGGGTGGAATTGCCGAGGTAGTACTGGGTATAACGAACGCCCACCTGTGGCGTCAGAAAGGCGGCCTGGGTCGACCATGGATAACTCAGCTTGGGATAAACGTCTAGTCGAAAGCCGTTGACGTCATCGACAAAACCCACCTGGGTGTTCCGGTCGAAGTAATCGAACTCGGTATCGACCCTCAGATTGAGCAGGTTGTTGCCGGTGAAAGGATAGGCATTGAAAATGATTTGCGGCAGCCGGCTGTAGGGTCTGGAAGTCGTCACTAGGCTTTGATCGACGATTTGGTAGTTCTGGAGTCGGCTGGTTACCCGCCAGCCCTTTCCCGAGTAGCGGATCTCCGCCTCCCTGGGGAGGTAGCGGGTGCTGGCTGTGGACAGGTTGTTGCCGAAGTCCTCGAAATAATGGGAATCGGAGACCTGGTTGAACAGCAGTGAAAGGTGGCCCGAGGACAGAAAGCTCTGATCGTGTTCGTAATGGATGTAACTGCGGTGATGATTGTCGTACGCGCTGTCGCTGGGGAGATAGTCGAGGTTAATCTGGCCGTTTCCTCGCTGTAACAGGTAGCGGTATTCGCCCTCGCCCATCACGCCCCTGTTGGTAATGTATTTCGGCGCTATTGTGGCGTCCATTTGCGGCTCGATGTTCCAGTAATACGGAGTGCTGAACTGGAAGCCGCCGTTGCTGCTGGTGCCGAAGGACGGGACCAGGAAACCGGACTTGCGCTTCTTGGTCAGGGGGAACGAGATGTAAGGCGTATAAAAGACCGGGATGTCCTTGATGCGCAGGATGACATTGTCGGCATGGCCGCGTTCCGTTTCCTGGTTGAGAACGATCTTGCTGGCCGATATTTTCCAGAAATTTTTGTCCATGTTCCAGGCGTCACCCGGGCCGGTTTCGGGATCGCAGGTCGTGTAATCGACGCCTTTGCCCGTTGTGGTTTTTCCGGATACCACTGTCAGATGTTTTGCAAAGCCGCGTCCTCGGTTGGTGATGATGCGGTAGTCCGCGCTAGGGAACTCGGCGGTGTCGTTGTCGAAGTTGACGTGGGCGGTGGGACTGTTCAGATAGACCTGATCATCCCAGTATCTGACGTTGCCCATCAGGTCGGCGCTGTTGCTGGGTTGATAGTAATCGATGGCGTCGGCCCGGCACTGTTTCTGGTCCTGGGTGATTTCCACGTCGCCCTCCAGGTGGGATTTGCCATCCTGGACAAAGTTTGCCTTGTCCGCCTTCATGTAGATATCGCCGGGTTCCAGCGCCTGATCTACCGTGGGGCGCTTGGGGATGTCCAGGGGAATGGGGCACATGCCCGACTGCCCGCCGCTATCCTGTGTCTGTGCCGGGACTGCCGCCGGCAGGACGGCCAGGATCAGCATGAATGTGGAAAAGAACCGAGTCATTCCGGCCATTGGTACTTATTATTGTGAGTGGTTTGTGTGTGTGCCCTAAAAAAACCACGTGGTCGCAAGACGTGTTCAGGGTTTCCCGGCCGCAGGCTCCGACCACCCAGGTGATTTCGACTATGGTAACCTGTAACAAATGAGAGTGGTAACTTTTCATACCAAACCGCGCGGCTTCCCGCCGGCCTCACCGCCGTGACGGACAACCGTCGTGCGGTGCTGGTTACCGGCTGTTCCAGCGGCATCGGCGGCTGCGTCGCCGGGGGATTGCATGCACGCGGCTACCGGGTCTTCGCCGCGGCGCGCCGGCGTGATGACGTGGAACGGCTTGCCGCCGCAGGGATGGAGTCCATCCAGCTTGACGTGGCCAATTCCTCGTCCATAGAGCACGGCCTGGAACAGGTATTGGGCCGGACCGGCGGCACCCTGTACGGGCTTTTCAACAACGCCGGCTACGGTCAGCCCGGCGCCGTGGAAGACCTGGACCGGGACGTGCTGCGCGAACAGTTCGAGACGAACCTGTTCGGTGCACACGAGCTTACCCGGCGCGTGCTCCCGGTTATGCGGCGGCGGGGGGAGGGCCGCATCATCCAGAACAGCTCCGTACTCGGCCTGGTGGTGCTGAAATTCCGCGGTGCATACTGCGCCAGCAAGTTCGCCCTGGAGGGGCTGACCGATGCTCTGCGCATGGAGCTTAAGGGTTCCGGCGTCTTTGTCTCGCTGATCGAGCCGGGACCCGTGAGCAGCGACTTCAGAAAAAACGCCTATGCCGCTTTTCGCAGGAACATCAATACCGCCGACAGCGCGCATCATGATACTTATGCGGCGGTGGAGAAGCGGCTGGGCGGCGAGGATGACACGGGACCGTTCACCCTCGGCCCTGAGGCGGTGCTGGAGAAGGTGATCCATGCCCTGGATAGCCGCCGCCCCAGGTCGCGTTATTATGTGACCTTCCCCACTTATCTGTTCGGCTTCCTGAGACGCGTGCTGCCGGGACC
>JARRRO010000062.1:0-10275 GCA_037380645.1 Gammaproteobacteria bacterium
GCGGATCCCGGTGAGGTCTACGGTCAGGAGCCCGTCGTCCTCCATGCCCTTCAGCAGTTCCAGTTCGTTGTAGAAATATTCGCGGAAATCGAGTCCGTGCCGGTCTTCAATGGTCTCGAAGTCGATTTTGAAATCGCAGATAAACCGCATGATCACGTCCCGACGCACGAGGTCATCGCGATCCAGCCGGATCCCCCTGAACACCGGATAGCGTACGCTCCAGATCATCTTCTGGTATTCGCCGATGTCGCAGACATTCTGGGCGTAGCAATCGCTGATACTGCTGATCGCCGTCATGCCCATGCCGATAAGGTCACAGTCCCCGTGGGTGGAATATCCCTGGAAGTTCCTGCACAGTGTGCCGTTCTGCTGGGCCAGGGCGAGCTCATCATCCGGTTTGGCAAAATGATCCATGCCGATATATACATAACCGGCTCCGATCAACGTTTCAATGATATCGCCCAGCATCTCCAGCTTCTCTTCGGGTGCCGGCAAATCCTGTTCCCGTATCCGTCTCTGCATCTTGAAGCGCTGCGGCATGTGGGCGTAGTTGAATACAGAGATCCGGTCTGGGGACATCGCAATGACCGTCTGTAGCGTTTCGTTGAATGATGCGACCGATTGCAGGGGCAGGCCGTAAATCAGATCCATGGATACGGATCTGAATCCCTTGTCGCGCGCGGAGGCGATGACGCCGGCGGTCTGCTCGACGGACTGTATCCGGTTGACGGCCTTTTGCACGTCGGGATCAAAATCCTGCGCCCCCACGCTGATCCGGTTGAAGCCGATGCTGCGCAGCAGGGGAATCGTCATCTCTTCGGTTTCCCTGGGGTCGATTTCTATTGAGTACTCGCCGGTCTCGTCCGGCTCCAGGTTGAAGTGCCGGCGGATTTCCTGCATCAGGTTCTGCATCTGGCCGTGGCTCAGATAGGTCGGCGTGCCGCCGCCCCAGTGCAGCTGTTTCACGGTCCTGTCCTGGTCAAACAGCCGCGCCTGCATGGCGATTTCCCGCTTCAGGTGTTCCAGGTAGCTGACAAGGTGGGTGCTGTTTTTTGTTATGATCCGGTGGCAGGCGCAATAGAAGCAGACATTGCGGCAGAAAGGCAGGTGCAGGTACAGCGACAGCGGGTTGGGTATGGGATATTCGTTGCTGAGGTGGGCGTTTTCGACATACTGCTCGCTTTTGAAGCCGTCATGAAATTGCACGGCGGTGGGATATGACGTATAACGCGGTCCCAGCCGGTCATAGCGGGCGATCAGTTCTTTGTCGAAGTGCAGGGTCTTTACCATCGTTCACTACTTACAAACTTGCTGTCATGCTTAATTATGATCGGATTTCATCCGCGCCTGATGATCTGGATCAAACAGGTCAGGATCACCGGCCGCGGAGTGCCGTGAGCGCTTGAACCGGGCCGCCTCCAAGAGGTGATCTTTAACTCTATGATTTCTAAGCTTAAAAATGATCGCCTCCTGCGCGCACTGTGGCGCGAGCCGGTGGACGCCACTCCGATCTGGATCATGCGCCAGGCAGGGAGGTACCTGCCCGAATACCGCGAACTGCGCCAGCGGGCGGGCAGCTTCCTGGCCCTGTGTCAGACGCCGGAGCTGGCCTGCGAGGCCACCCTGCAGCCCCTGCGGCGGTTCGAACTGGACGCGGCCATCCTGTTTTCCGATATCCTCACCGTCCCCGACGCCATGGGCCTGGGTCTTGAAATCGTGGAGAAACACGGGCCGCGCTTCGAGACGCCGGTGCGCTCCCGCGCCGATATTGAAAAGCTCGCCGTGCCGGACCCGGGATCCGAGCTGCGTTACGTCCTGGACGCGATACGGCTGATCCGGGCGGACCTGGACGGCGCCGTGCCCCTGATCGGCTTCGCGGGCAGCCCCTGGACCATCGCCACCTACATGGTGGAAGGTGGGCCGAGCAAGGACTATGCCCTGATCAAGGGCATGCTGTACGCCGATCCGGCATCCCTGCACCGGCTGCTGGCCATCGTGGCCGAGGCGGTGACTGTGTATCTCAACGCCCAGATCGCCGCCGGGGTCCAGGTTGTGCAGATTTTCGACACCTGGGGCGGGATCCTGTCACCGCCCGCCTATGGCGAATTCTCCCTGGACTACATGCAGCGCATCATTGCCGGACTCGAGACGGACGCCGGCGGGACGAAGGTGCCCGTGATCCTGTTTAGCAAGGGCTGCGCACCGCTGGCCGAACAAATCGCGGATGCCGGCGCCGCTGCTGTCGGCGTTGACTGGACCGCCGATATCGGGGAGGTGCGGCGCCGCATCGGGAACAAGGCGGCCGTGCAGGGCAACCTGGATCCCGCCGTGCTGTATGCCCCCGCCGAGATCATCCGGCGGGAGGCGGCGTCGGTGCTGGAGGCCTACGGCCCCCATCGCGGCCACGTCTTCAATCTGGGCCACGGCATACAGCCCGGCGTCGATCCGGACAAGGTCGCGGTGCTGGTGGACGCCGTGCACGAACTCAGCAGGTCTTATCACGCTTCGTGAAGGAAACGTTTCTTACCGTACTCAAGGGCTTCTGCATGGGCTCCGCGGACGTCATCCCCGGCGTCAGCGGCGGCACCATGGCCCTCATCCTGGGGATCTACGAACGGCTGATCCGTGCGATTCGATCCTTTGATCTGGTCTGGCTGCGGGGTGTGGTGCGCCTGGACGCCGGGGTCATCACCGGCAGGCCGGACCTGGGTTTTCTGGTGCCGCTGCTGTTTGGCATTGTGCTGGCCCTGCTGTTCTTCACCCGCGTCATTCCGGTCCCCCGGCTGTTGGAAACCTATCCGGAGCCGGTGTACAGCCTGTTTTTCGGGCTGATCCTGGCCTCCGTCGTCTATCTGATCCGCCGTTTCCACGGCTGGGGTGCCGGGGATGGCGCGGTCCTGATCGCGGGCGTGGTCCTGGGCTGGCGGGTGTTCACCCTGATCCCCGTGGAGACTCCGGATGCCACCTGGTTCCTGGTCCTGTCGGGGGCCTTGTCCATCTGCGCCATGCTGCTGCCGGGGATCTCCGGGTCCTTCATTCTGCTGATCCTGAAGAAATACTCCACCGTCTTCAGCGCCATCGGCTACTTCAACCTGTCTGTGCTGTTGCCGTTCGCCCTGGGCGCCGTCGCCGGGCTCATGGCCTTCAGCCGCCTGCTGTCGTTGCTGCTGTTTCGCTGGTACCGCGGCACGGTGGTGTTCATCACCGGCCTGTTGATCGCCTCGCTGTGGGTGATCTGGCCCTACCAGGAACGGCTGTACCAGACCATAAGCGGGTCGCGCAAGCTGGTGGCCTCCTCGCCGGTGCTGCCGGCCGCGGTGGATGCCACCCTGTGGCTGTCCCTTGCCCTGTTCCTGACCGGCTGCGCGGCGGTGTACGCCATCCACCGGCTGGCGGACAAAACGACGGTGAATCGTGAGTCGTGAAAAGTGAATGATAAATCGTGATTCATGAGGTGAAAGGAAGACGATTCAGCATTCACGAATTACTTTTTCTTTCGCTGCAGGATCGCTCCGACACCCAGTAGCACAAAGCCGAGCGTCACGATGGGATAATTGCCGGCGGCGGCGTAAGGCGTTTCCCCGTGGAACAGTTCCGCCCGCCCGGCCAGGACCGTGCGCTGGAACTCCGGGGTAGCCTTGAGGACTTTGCCTTTCTCGTTGATCAGCGCGGTGACGCCGGTGTTGGTGGCGCGCAGCATGTAGCGGCCGGTCTCCAGGGACCGCATGCGCGCCATTTGCAGGTGCTGATGGGGAGCGGCGGAATCGCCGAACCAGGCGTCGTTGCTGACGTTGACCAGGATCTCCGCGGCCGGCAGGGCCTGGATCACCTCCTCGCCGAAGGTGTCTTCGTAGCAGATGGACACGCCGATGCGGATGCCGTTGGCCGTGAGCAGCGGGCGCACGTCGGGGCCGGGACTGAAGTCGGACATGGGGATGTGCAGGAACTCCAGGATTCCTCCCAGGGTGTCGGCAAAGGGGATGTATTCTCCGAAAGGCACCAGGTGTTTCTTGTGGTAAAAGTGGGGAGGTCTGCCGTCCAGCACCACCAGGCTGTTGTAATAGCGGCCACTGGCGGGGTCCTGGTAGGGAATGCCCGTGAGGACGGCGGTCCCGTGCCGCCGCGCCGTCTGCGATATCTGTTCGAGATAACCTTTGACATCACGGTAGAGGGCGGGGATGGATGTCTCGGGCCAGACGATCAGATCCGCGTTCAGGTGCGGCTCGGTCAGATCCCGGTAGATCCGCATGGAATCCCGGCGCAGCGCCGGATCCCATTTAATATCCTGGGGCACATCGCCCTGGACCAGGGCCACGCTGATGCGCCTGCCCTCGTCCTGCGTCCAGTGCTGTCTGCCCGCCAGCCATGCCCCCGACCACACGGCGGCGGCGAGGAGGACGGCGACAACCTTGTCCCGGAGCGGCAATCGGAATAGGGCCACCAGGGCGGAGGCGGCCAGTACCGTCGCGGCACTGACCGCGTAGACGCCGGCCAGCGGCGCCAGGCCGCCGGCCGCGGTATCGATCTGGCTGTAACCCAGGTCCAGCCACGGGAAGCCGGTGAACAGCCAGCCCCGCAGCCATTCCACCAGGACCCACAGCGCCGGGACGGCGACCAGCAGGTAGGCCGCCGGCGGCAGCCGGGCGAACAGCCGCCGGGACAGATAACCGGTCAGCGCCGGGTACAGGGCGAGGAAGGCCACCAGCAGCCAGGTCACCGCCAGGGAGCCGATGAAGTTCATCCCGCCGAAGAGGTTAATGCTGATATGCAGCCAGTTGACGCCGATGCCGAACATGCCCAGGCCGAACACATAACCGTAACCGAAGGCGCGCCCGGGAGAGGCGTTCAGCCACGCGGCGATGAGCACGGCCGGCGCGAGGACGGCCAGCGCGGGCAAATCATAGGGAGAGAAGGCCAGGGGCAGGGCGGCCCCCGCCAGCAGGCACAGCAGCCATTTGGGTATCTTGTCCAGATAATGGCGTGGCATTTACCAGGGTCCGCTCAGGGTGGAATCCGCGTCAGGTTTGCGTTTCAGCCGGTTTCCACCGGTTCCGGTTCGCCGGTCTTCACGAAGCGGAGAAGATGGACCCGGCGCTTGTCGGCACGCAGGACCTTGACGTTGAAGCCGGCGAGTTCGGTGGTTTCACCGCGGCGCGGCAGGTGTCCGAAGATGCTGATGACGAGTCCGCCGATGGTGTCGTAGTCCTCGTCGCTCAGGGAGGTGCCGAAGTATTCATTGAATTCATCCACGGGGGTGATGGCCTTGACGGTATATCTGTCCCGGCCGTGGGTGGTGATGCTTTCCTCTTCCTCGATGTCGTGTTCGTCCTCGATCTCGCCGACGATTTCCTCGATGACGTCCTCGATGGTGACCAGGCCGGCGACCCCGTATTCGTCGACGACGATGGCCATGTGATTGCGGCTGCCGCGGAATTCGCGCAGCAGGACGTTCAGCCGCTTGCTCTCCGGGATGAACACGGCCGGGCGCATCATGTCCTTGATGTCGAAGTTTTCGGTCCCGGAGTCGGCGAAATAGGACAGCAGGTCCTTGGCGAGCAGGATCCCGAGGATGTCGTTGGCGTCATCGCCGGTCACCGGAAACCGGGAATGGCCCGAGTCCACCACCGTACTGATGATGTCTTCGGGGCTGCTGCCGGCATTGATGACGATCATCTGGATGCGGGGCACCATGACGTCCCGCACCTGCATGTCGGAGACGTGCAGCGCCCCCTCGATCATGATCAGGACGTCCGGGTCCAGCAGGTTGCGCTTTTCGGCGATGCGCAGGATCTCGATCAAGGCCTGGAGGTCCCTGGGCTCGCGCTTGATCACGGCCCTGAGATTATCCAGCCGGGTCTTGACCCTTTGTATGATGCCCGGACTGTTCATGACCGATGGTAGGGATCGTCGTAGCCGAGGCCGTCCAGCACCTCCGTTTCCAGGGATTCCATGACTTCCGCCTCCCGCGCGTCGGCATGGTCGTGGCCCAGCAGGTGCAGGGCGCCGTGAACCACCAGGTGCGCCCAGTGGGCCTCTTCCGGCTTGCCCTGCGCGGCCGCCTCGCGGCGCACCAGCGGCGCGCAGATCACGATGTCCCCCAGCAATCCCGGCGCGGCAGGCAGTTCCTCTCCCACGGTGAAGGACAGGACGTTGGTGGGGCCGGTGCCGCCGCGCCAGCGCTCGTTCAGCTCGCGTCCCTCCTCCTCGTCCACGATGCGCACGGTCAGCTCCGCCGAACCGCGCCGCCCCGCCAGCGCGGCCTCGATCCAGCGCCTGATCTGCGCCTGGTCAGGGGCATCCTCGTCCGTCGCATATTGCACGTCCACGCTGATGCTCACGGGGGACTATTCAGGCTTGCCGGTGTCGTGCTCAAGCTCGTAGCGCTCGTAGGCGTTCAGGATCCGTGCCACCAGGGGATGTCTGACCACATCCTTGGAATTGAAGAAGGTGAAACTGATGCCCTGTTCCTTGCTGAGGATATCGATGACATGACGCAACCCGGACTTGCGGCCGGGAGGCAGATCGATCTGGGTGATGTCGCCGGTGATAACGGCGGTGGAGGAAAACCCGATGCGGGTCAGGAACATCTTCATCTGTTCCACCGTGGTGTTCTGGGCCTCGTCGAGGATGATGAAGGACTCGTTCAGGGTGCGCCCGCGCATGAACGCCAGGGGCGCGACCTCGATGACATTTCGCTCTATGTACTTGCTCACGCGCTCGAAGCCGAGCATCTCGAACAGGGCGTCGTAAAGGGGGCGCAGGTAAGGATCGACCTTCTGGATTATGTCGCCGGGCAGATAGCCCAGGCGCTCGCCGGCCTCTACCGCCGGCCGCACCAGGACGATGCGGCGGGCGCGGTCGGTCTCCAGGGCGGCGACGGCGCAGGCCACCGCCAGGTAGGTCTTGCCGGTGCCGGCCGGTCCGATGCCGAAACTGACGTCATTTTCCTGGATGTTCTTCAGGTACAGCCGCTGGTCGCGGCATCATCAAGGGCCGCAGCCGCTCCGCCGCCGCCGGCGTGCCGATGACGCGGAAGCGGTTGCCCCGGTTGTTGATCTCGACGCCGAGGCGCCGCTCTATCTGGCGCAGGTGTTCATCCAGCGGGCCGCACAGGTTGGCCAGCCGCTCGTTGTCGGACGGCTCCAGCACGACATCCATGGAAACGGGGTGAACGATGTCCGGGGAGGTATTCAAGAATCAGACGGCGGCATTCTCGGCCGTGGCGGTTGGGCGGCGCGGCTGATCCGGCAGTTCGCCGCGCAGGGAGTTGGGCAGGGCCCGGGTGATCCTGACCGGGACGAATTCCCCTATCAGGTGGCGGTCGCCGGTGAAATTCACCACGCGGTTGTTCTCCGTGCGGCCGCACAGCTCCGCGGCGTCCCTGCGCGAAGGGCCCTCCACCAGCACCGTTTCTATGTTACCGACCATGCCGCGGCTGATCCCGGCGGCCTGCCGGTTGATGCGATCCTGCAGTAGCGCCAAGCGCTCTTTCTTGATTTCTGCGGGCACATCGTCGGGCAGGCCGGCCGCGGGTGTCCCCGGGCGCCGGCTGTAGATGAAACTGAAGGATTGATCGAAACCGATGTCCGCCACCAGGTTCATGGTGTCCTCGAAATCCCGGTCGGTCTCGCCGGGGAAACCGACGATGATGTCGGTGGACAGGCTGATGTCCGGGCGGACCCTGCGCAGTTTTCTGATCCTGGCCTTGTATTCCATGATGGTGTGGCCGCGCTTCATCCGGGACAGGACGCGATCGGAGCCGCTCTGCACGGGCAGGTGCAGATGATTGACCAGCTGGGGGACCCGGGCATAGGCCTGGATGAGGCGATCCGAGAATTCCACCGGGTGGGAGGTGGTGAAGCGGATGCGGCCTATGCCCTCCACGGCGGCGGCGTATTCGATGAGTGTGGCCAGGTCCGCCTTGCCCCCGTCGTGCCTGGGACCGCGGTAGGCGTTGACGTTCTGTCCCAGCAGGGTGACCTCGCGCACGCCCTGCTCGGCGAGCTCCACCAGTTCCGTGAGCACGTGATCCAGTGGCCGGCTGATCTCCTCGCCGCGGGTGTAGGGGACGACGCAGAAGGTGCAGTATTTGCTGCAGCCCTCCATGATGGAGACGAAGGCCGAGGGGCCGTCGGCGCGGGGCGCTGGCAGGCCGTCGAATTTTTCGATCTCGGGGAAGGAGACATCCACCACCGGTTGCCGCCGGCGGCGCACCTCATCCAGCATGTCCGGCAGGCGGTGCAGGGTCTGGGGCCCGAACACCATGTCCACGAAGGGCGCGCGCTCACGGATGGCCGCCCCTTCCTGGCTGGCGACACAGCCGCCGACGCCGATGACCAGCCCCGGTTTCGTCTGTTTGAGATCACGCCAGCGCCCCAGCTCCGAGAACAGCTTCTCCTGGGCTTTTTCCCTGATGGAGCAGGTGTTGAACAGGATCACGTCCGCCCCGGCCGGATCGGCGGTGAGAGCCATACCGTGGGAGGCCGCCAGCACGTCCCGCATCTTGTCGGAATCGTACACGTTCATCTGGCAGCCGAACGTCTTGATGTACAGCTTTTCAGGCATAAATTATCGTGATATCAATGGGATGGCTAACTTACACCGTCCCGCCGGCGTTTTCCAGCGACGTTTTCCCCGCCGTCGGGGCCGGCAAGGGCATTGCTTTCCTTACGGTTCTCAATCGGTTACGGAGGAATAGCGGCGCCCCCAGGGGGCCCGGGACGCCGGCGGGGGAGCCATAAACCCGTGTGGTATTTCATTCTGTAAAGGATAGAGATTCCTGCGGGATTTTGCGAGTCGGACACTTACTGTCGGGACAGATCGGCGAGGCGGATCCGGACCCCGGCCTGTTTCAGATCATAGCCCTGCAGCCGGTTCAGGGGCTGTTTGAACTTGCGCGATCTGAGCAGCTTCGTGATGTCCCGTCGCAACTCGCTTCCCAGGTCCCTGTCCAGGGCGAGCAGGTAGCGTTCCTGCTGCACGGGAATGAAATGCAGGTGGAAGCGGGCCGCGGCCGCCTGCAGTCCGAAACCCGCGTCGGCGGCGCCGCTGGCCACCATGGCGGCGACGGCAAAGTGGGTGAATTCCTCGGCGGCATAGCCGGCGATGCGGGCGGGGCGGATGCCGGCGTCGAGCAGCAGCTGATCGAAGATGGTCCGCGTCCCGGAGCCCTTCTGGCGGTTGATGAAACGGACGCTGCGCTTGGTCAGGTCCGACAGGTCATTGATGCGTTTCGGGTTGCCGGTCTGGGTCATGATGCCCTGCTGCCGCGTCGCCACCAGCAGCAGGTCCTGGCGGCGTTCGTCGATCCAGCGCCGGTAGTGGGACAGCACTTCCCTGCCCAGCTTGCCCACGGGAAAGTGAAAACCGGCGAGCTGGCACTGTCCCGTGTTGAGCAGGCGCAGGCTCTCCAGGCTGCCGTGGGTCTGAAAATCCGTCTCCACGCGGAGTTCCGAGCACAGCAGCTGGTTGAAGTGTTCGATGGCCAGGCCGTGGCTGGCGTACAGATTCAGGTGCGGGGAGCGGCCGGGCCGGATGAATTCCGACAGGGACCCGTTCAGCTCGCTGGCGAAGGATTCCAACTGTGGCGCGGTCTCTTCTTCCAGCCTCCGGTTGGTGGAGAGCAGCCTCTCGCCGAAGGCGGTGAGCCGGGCGCCGCGGCCCCGGCCCCGTTCCAGTTTCACCAGAGGCACGTCGAATTCCTTCTCCCAGCGTTTGATCAGGCCCCAGGCATGGCGGTAGGAATAGCCGGACAGCTGCGCGGCCTGGGTCAGCGCCCCTTCGCGGCGGATATGATTAAGGAGCAGGAACAGCGCCGGGTCAAGCTCGCCGGCGCCGGTCAGCCACCGGACCTGGAATTTAATCTGCATAATAGAACATATTTAACTCTGCAGCGGAGGCCCTGTTATTTTAGGGAATTAAAATAATATATGTAATTATAAACATAAATTACAGCGGCCCGCCGCTGGGGTGACGGAATCCTTGCTGGAAAGTGTTCAACTTCGTGAAGCCGGGGCAACAGCGTCGGACACGCTGCTCCCGCGGCGGCAAAGTCTTATAATTGAATGTGGGCACCCGGTCATGTCGTCTCCGGCCGGGGCACGTCCCGTTAACGGAGATCGCATCGAAATGCCGGTTTATTATTACCATTGCGAAGACAACGGCCTGACCGTGGAAGTAGAGCACACCATCAGGGCCAAGCTTGCCACCTGGGGGGAGGTGTGCTTTGTCGCCCAGCTGCCCCTGGGTGACACGGACCCGCTGGCGCCGGTCAAG
>JARRRO010000063.1:0-11364 GCA_037380645.1 Gammaproteobacteria bacterium
GGTGCCGCAGGTACGATATCCACTGCCACCACAGGGGAGCGTCCAGGCCCAGCTGCCGGCGCAGGGCCGACCGGTCGGCCACGGTGGCGGCCTTGCCCAGCATCACGTCCACCGGGTCACCCGGCACCAGATGCAGCAGCAGAAAAACCAGACTGGCCACCCCCAGCATGACCAGCAGGGCGGCCAGCAGCCTGGCTAGAATGTAACGAAGCATGGCGTCTCCGGGGCCGGTGTCCGCGACCAGCGGACATTATGGCCGGCGGAGGGAGGAATGAAAACGCGGGGCGGCGATCAGTCCCCGTCGGCGTCGGAACCGGGTTGGCCGCCCGTGCCTTCCCGAACGAATTCCCGTCGCTGTTCCGGCGACATGTCCCACCATCTCCTGCGCAGCGCCCTTCTCTCCTCGGGCGACATGTTGTGCACGCGCTCCCGCAGGCGCTGCTTCTCCTCGCTGGTGAGACCGCCGCGGTTTTCCTTGAACTGCTGGCGCTGCTCCGGCGTCATCGATTTCCAGCGCTGCCGCAGGGTCCTGCGCACCTCGGGGTCCAGGTGTTTGAACCATTCCATACGCCGCCGCAGCTCCTGCTGCTGCGCCGGCGGCATGTGCCGGAAACGCTCGAAACGTTCCCGTATCTGCTGTTTCTTCTCGGGACTGAAGGACTGCCAGCGCCGCAGGTGCTGTCGCGCCTGTTGCTTCTGCTCCGGAGTGAGCTTGCTCCAGCGTTCGGCCCCCCGCTGCAGACGGTACTGCCGATCCGGGGACAGTTGATTCCACTCCCCCTGGTAGGGTTTCAGCACCTGCTGCTGTTCCGGACTCAGTTGCCCCCACTCAATGGCGTTCTGGGCGTACGACGGCAGCGCCGCCGCGGCCAGCACCAGTCCGGCAATCAATACTGAGACAGATCTATTCATTGTCCTTTCCGCTTTCGGTACTGGTTAATTGTTCGAAGGAATCGTCCGCGAACTCCGCGGGGTCCACCCATTCGCCGTTACCGTTCTCCCAACTGCCGAGAAATTCCAGCAGCTCCAGCGAGGGGGGCTGCTGTTGTCCCTGCGCCCCGTCCGCCGATGCGCCGGCCTTGGTGTCAGTCTTGTCCCCCTTGTCCGCCACCGCCGCCGCGTAACACCAGTGCCACGACAGGCACATCAGCAACAGCAGGCTAGGACGGAAGCTCATGCTGCTCCAGCCACTGGTAGAAATCGAGATTCTCGTAAAACTTCAGATTGGTGATCAGATCCATCTCGTCCTCCGCCGGGACCGTCGCCTGAGCCGGGGCGTGTCTCTGCGGCGACGGGGCCGGGACCGCCAGGAAATAGATCACTACGGCGAGGCAGGCACTGGCCAGGGCTCCCGCCGTCACCCACAGGGTCAGCCGCGCCGGCCGGCGGCGATCGGATTCCAGGGCGCGGCGGCGCAGCTGCGCCAGGCGGGCCTTCGTATCCGCGTCCAGGGACTCCACGCCGGCGTTGAACCGCATGCGCAGACCTTCCACGAAGGCGTCGCTGTCGTCTCTTGCGTCACTCATGATAGTCACTCAGCTTTTCACGCAATACGTGTATCGCCCTTGAATAGTGGGTCTTGACGCTGCCCTCCGAGCAGCGCATGACCCTGGCGGTGCTCGCCACGTCCAGGCCCTCCAGCGCCCTCAGCATGAAGGCCTGCTGCTGGCGCAGCGGCAGCGCCCGCACCGCCTCGTCCAGGTGCTCCATGCCGCGCAGGTTATCCAGATCGCCTTCCGGCAGTCTGCCGGCGGGATCGGCGACGGTCTGTATGGGGTCGAGACCGCCGTCCTCGCCGCCGCTGAGCCAGACCCGCACCCGGTTGCGCACCCGGTTCATGCGGTAATAATCCCGGATGCGGCTCTGCAGGATGGTCTGGAACAGCGGTCCCCATTCCTGGGGCGGGCGGGCGGCGTATTTCTGCACCAGCTTGAACATGGCCTCCTGCAGGATGTCCAGGGCATCGTCCGGGCTTCCCGTCGCCATCTCGGCCATCCTGAAAGCGCGACGCTCCACCCCCGCCAGGAAGCGGTCCAGTTCCTGCTTGCTGCCCAGTTCGGGTCCCCTTATCGATTACCTGTGTGCCGGCGTTCGTCACGAGAATAAACCCGCCGGTCTCGCCGGGGGGCCTGGTCATTATCAGACCATCAACTGCGGCCGGCAACATTGGCCGGCCGCGCCGGGGAGTTCCAGCGTATGCCGGAGCCGCCTGTATCGGAGGATTTGAACTGCTGCCACATCTGGCGACGCTGCTCCGGCGTTGCGTTCCGGAGATTTTCGCGGAACTGCCGCTGCTGCTCGGGGGTCATGCTCTGCCATTTCTTGCGCCTGGCCTCCCGGCGCTGCCGGAATTGCTGCTTCTGCTCGGGCGTCATGTTCTGGAACCGTTCACGCATCTTCTGACGGCGCTGCTCGAAAGCCTGCCTCTGTTCCGGCGTCATGTTCTGGAGCCGTTCGCGCATCTTCTGACGGTGTTGCTCGAAGGCCTGCCTCTGTTCCGGCGTCATGTTCTGCAGGCGTGTCCCCGATCCCGGTGAGGCCCCCGGTTGTCCCGTATCACCGACGGTCTGGGCAGAGACGGACGAAGCCAGTAGCAAGCCGCCCGCCAGGGCCGCGGTAAACATTCCAAATCTGGTCATGGATCACACTCCTCCGGTTGCTGCGCCGCTAACGGCGCGTTAATGGACCGTTTATAGTTAGGGCTTCAGGGTATTAAACGCGGGGCTCGCACCGCGGTTGACAGTCTGCCGAGGGGCGGCGCTTCAATCTTTGATGAAGACCGGGGTACCTGCCTCCACCAGTTCGAACAGTTCCAGAATGTCAGCATTGCGCATGCGTATGCAGCCATGGGAACCGGGCCTGCCCATAAGGACTTCATCCGGTGCACCGTGGATGTAGATATAGCGGTCGTGGCTGTCCACCTCGCCGCCGCGGTTTACGCCATCCTCGGTACCCGCAAGGCGCAGGATCCGGGTCAGGATCCAGTCCCGGTCCGGATAGCGATCGCGCAGCGCCGGGGCATAGACCTCGCCGGTAGGCCGGCGTCCGACAAAAACCGTGTCCGGTTCGCAGCCGGCACCGATCTTTTCTGAGATCTCATGCCGGCCCCGGGGCGTGCGCAGACTGTCGCGTGCTTCACCCGCACCGGTGGCGGAGGTGGAAACGGAGTATTCCCTGATTAGATCTTCGCCGGCCTTCAGCTTCAGAGTCTGATCCTGGATGGATATCTCGATGTGGTAACGGGGTCTGTTCATGGCTTTGCGAAGCGGATGCCGGTCAGGTCATCGTAATTACCATCGGTGGCTGGCGCATAGCCCTCAAGGCCCCGGCGTATCACCAGCACGTTGGCTTCGTACCACAAGGGCACATACGGTCGCAGCTCATGCAGCCGCTGCTGCAGCCGGAAATAGACGGCGGCCTTGGCGTCCGGGGCGGTGGTATTTTCCGCCTTTTCGATCAGGCGATCCACTTCGGGGTCGGACAGGCGGCCGCGATTGGCGCCGGCGGGGGGGACGGAAGCGCTGTGAAAGACATAGCGAAACACGTCCGGCATCTTCAGACCCACCCAGGACAGGCTGTACATCTGAAACCTCCCCGCCTTGATATCGCCGAAGAAGGTGCCCCAGTCGTAACTGCTTATCCTGAGGTCTATGCCCACGCGGGCCAGCTGCTGCTGGATGACGGCGGCGAGGCGCAGGCTGCGAGGATTGGTGGAGACTTTGAAGGTGAGGATAAGCGGCCGGGCCGCCGTGTAGCCCGCCTGTTTCAGCAGGTGCCGGGACAGGGAAGGATCGTAGGCGTCCGCCTTGAGGTGATCGGCGCCGGCCCAGTGTTCCGGCGGCAACAGTGATTCGGCCAGCCTGGCCGTGCCCCGGTACAGATACTCGATGATGGCCCTGCGATTGATGGCATGGGCGACAGCCGCCCTGACCCGGGCGTCGCCCGTGGCCGGATCGCGCAGATTGAAGCCGATGTAGGCGAAGGTGTCGCCGGGGACGGTCTGCACCCGCACCGACGGTTTTTGCCGTAGCCAGGCGACCAGCTCCTGGGGCAACTCCCCCTGGATCAGATCCAGCTCGCCGCTCAAGAGTTTCAACACGCGCACGGTGGGGTCCCTGACGGTGAGGAAGCGGATCCTTTGTCCGTCGCGGCGCCGCTCCAGGACCAGGTCGCCGTCATCGGACCAGGCGACCAGGCGCAGCGGCCCGCTGCCCACCGGATGCCGGCCGAAGTCATGGCCGGCCCGGATCAGGTCCCGCGGCAGGATGCCGACCACCAGGCGTCCCGGGAACAGCGGGTCGGGCCGGGTCAGGTAAAAGTCTATGGTGTCGTCGTCCACCACCTGCATGCGATCGATCATGGCCAGGGAGTCGCGCTGGGGAGAGGCGCTGCCCGGCATCAGCACCGAGGAATAGGTGGCCTTCACGTCAGAGGCGGTGACCGGCTCGCCGTTGCTGAACGCCGCCCTGTCCGCACGCAGGGTGAAGCGATAATGCCCGGGCGCGAGACGTACCCAGTGCGCCAGTGACGGCACGAAGCGGTAATGATCATCGAAGGCCACCAGACGCCGGTACAGGAGGCGCGCAATGCGCGTGGAAACGGCGTCGGTCACGTAGCGCGGATCCAGGGTGGCCGGCTCGGTGCTGACGCCGAAGCGGATATCGTGATCGTTATTGCCGTTTCCGGCACAACCGCCCAGTACCAGAAACAGAGTACCAGCCAGCAGGTTTAAATTAATAAAGCCACAGAGGACACGGAGGAACACAGAGGAAGGATTATTTATTGTCATTTCGAGCACAGCGAGTAATCCTGTGATGTATCAATTTGCACTTATGCCGTCACATGAATACAACCGAGGATTCGCCGTTTTTTCACTCTGTGTCCTTTGTGTCCTCTGTGGCTTAAATTCTTAATAGTAGCTACGGCACAAACAGGGCGACAGACTCAACGTGGCTGGTGTGCGGGAACATGTCCATGACGCCGGCGGCGGCCAAACGCAGGCCGCGTTCGTACACCAGAATGCCGGCGTCCCGGGCAAGGGTGGCAGGATTACAGGAAATGTAGACCAACCGCTTCACCCCGGCGAGATCCAGGCTCTGCAGGATCTCGCGGGCACCGGTGCGCGGCGGATCCAGGAGCACCTTGTCATAGCCGCGATCTGCCATCTCCGCCGGCTGCCCCTGGGACAGATCCGTCTGCCGGAACTCGGCGTTGGTGATGCCGTTCCGTTCGGCATTATCCCGGGCCCGGCGCACCAGTGCCTCATCCCCTTCCAGCCCGGTGATCCTGTCCACGCGACGAGCCAGAGGCAGGGTGAAGTTGCCCAGGCCACAGAACAGATCGAGCACTGCGTCACCGGGACCGGGCTGCAGCAATTCCCGGATCCGCTGCAGCATGGCGCGGTTCACGGCGAAGTTGATCTGGGTGAAATCCAGGGGATGAAAAAATAGAGTGATGCCCTCTTCATCGAAACCATAGGACAGGTCTCCGTTACCGCCCTCCGAGTTCAGCGGCGCGGCCGTCTCCGGTCCGCCGGGCTGCTGCCATAGCCGGACCCCGTACCGTGTTTCGAATGCCAGCAGTTTTTCCCGGTCTTCACGGGTGAGCGGCGTCAGGTGCCGCAGCACCAGGACGGCGCCATCCTCGCCCACCGCCGCTTCGATCTGGGGAACGCGATCGCGAATGCTGAGCCCGCCGAGAAGCGCCTTCAGCGCCGGTAGGAGACCGCCCACGGCGGGATGCAGAACGTCGCAGCAGTCCATGTCGGCGATGAAGGAACTGTGCCTCTCCCGGAAACCTACCAGGACCCGCTCCTTGCGGAACACGTAGCGGGTCCCCAGCCGCGCCTTGCGCCGATAGCCCTGCACCGGCCCGGTCAGCGGCGGCAGGACCTCCCGCGGCTCCACCCTGCCAATATGACGCAGCTGTTCCAGGAGGACGTTCAGCTTGTGTTCGATCTGATATTCCGGCGCCAAGTGCTGCAGGCTGCAGCCGCCGCAGGCATGAAAATGATTGCAGAAAGGCGCCACTCGCCTGGGCGACGGGTTGAGGATCTCCACGGCTTCAGCCTCGTCCCGCTTGGAGCGCCGTCGCAGGTAGCGGAAACGCACGGTCTCCCCCGGCAGGGCGTGGTCCACGAACACCGTCTTGCCGTCCAGTCGCACCACGCCGCGGCCTTCGTGGGAAAGCGTTTCGATAGTTGCCACCACGGGTGCGGGTAGTCTGTTTTTCTTGCGCGACATCTGTGATGTGTGAGGAGTAAAAAACAGATTTAATTATGAAGCAATAACATCGACCCGGACATTACGTCTCACACCTTACCCCTCACGCCCCACCAATCCCTCACTGTCTCCAGGCAGCGAGGAATTCCGTTAGGTGCGGCTTGCCCTCCGCTTCCAGCATGTCGCGCAGCCGCTGGCATTCCGCCTGGTATTCGTTTTCGGCAAGCTGTCCGCGCATGAAGTCGAAGCGCAGATACACCAGGTAGGTGTTGAGCACATCCGTCTCGCAGTAATTGCGGATTGCCTCCAGGTCGCCGTCCAGGTAGCGGTCCCAGACCCTGTCCCCACTCATACCCATCTTGCCGGGAAAGCCCAGCATGGCGGCGACCTGGTCCAGGGGAGCGACGGCGCGCATCTCGTAACCGGCCAGCATGTCCATGAGATCCGTGTGGCGTTCGTGAAAACGGTTGATGTAATTGTTCCAGCGGAAGCTCTGATCCTCGTTGCCGGTCTCCCAGTAGCGCGGGGCCTGCACGCCGTGCAGCAGGGCCCGGTAATGCAATACCGGCAGATCGAAGCCGCGCCCGTTCCAGGAGACGATCTTGGGGGTGTAGCGCTCTATGCCTTCGAAGAAACGGTGGATGATTTCTGCCTCGTCCGACTCCGCCGTGCCCAGGGTCCAGAGATTGAGGCGGTCGCGGGTGCTGAGCAGCACCGAGATGGCAACCACCCTATGTCGGTCTCCTGGCGGCGGCGACTGAACATGACCTCCGCCGTCTCTTTGTCGGACAGGCCGTCCAGATCAAATAGTCTCCGGCCGCTCTCGACGTCGGGGATCGTCTCAATATCGAAAACAAGGATATTCATTATTTGTTTAAGCCACAGAGGACACAGAGATCACAGAGTGAATTGCGGTGATTCGTGAATAGTCGATAGTGAACAGTCTGAGCTATCACATTGGCAGATTTTACCGGTTTTACTATTCACGATTCACCATTCACTGTCTTTATTTTCTCTGTGTTCCTCTGTGCTCTCTATGGCTTTTATTTAAAGATCCCTGTCGACAAATAGCGGTCGCCGCGGTCACAGATGATGGTAACGATGGTGGCATTCTCCAGCTCCCGCGACAGGCGCAGGGCGGCGGAGACGGCGCCGCCGGAGGAGATGCCGGCGAAGATCCCCTCCTCGGCGGCCAGCCGGCGGGTCATGTCCTCGGCCTCCGCGGGGGTGATGTCCATGAGCCGGTCCACCCTCTGCTTTTCGTAGATCCGGGGCAGGTAGGCCTCCGGCCAGCGGCGGATGCCGGGGATGCTCTCGTCCCCGGCGGGCTGCACACCCACGATCTGCACGTCCGGTTTCTGCTCCTTGAGATAGCGGGACACCCCCATAATGGTCCCGGTGGTGCCCATGGCGCTGACGAAGTGGGTGACCTGGCCGTCGGTGTCGCGCCAGATCTCCGGCCCGGTGCCTTCGTAATGGGCACGGGGATTGTCGGGATTGGCGAACTGATCCAGCACCCGGCCCTCGCCCTCATTTCCCATTTTCTCCGCCAGGTCCCGCGCCCCTTCCATGCCTTCCTCACGGGAGACAAGCAGTATCTCGGCGCCAAAGGCGCGCATGGCGGCCTGGCGTTCCACGCTCATGTGCTCGGGCATGATCAGGACCATGCGGTAGCCGCGGATGGCCGCCGCCATGGCCAGGGCGATGCCGGTGTTGCCGCTGGTAGCCTCGATCAGGGTATCCCCGGGCTTGATCTCGCCGCGCTCCTCGGCGTGCCGGATCATGCTGACCGCCGGCCTGTCCTTGACCGATCCGGCGGGATTGTCCCCCTCCAGTTTGGCCAGCAGGATGTTGCCGGTATCCCCGGGCAGGCGCTGCAGCACCACCAGCGGTGTATTCCCGACACAGGCTTCTATGGTGGGATAGCTTTTCTGCTTTCTGTCGATGGGACTGCCTCCTTTATCTTGAATCCTGCTGTAACGTTTGACTAGAAACAGTCTCAAAATTGCTGAATGTAGTTCTCGCCAAGACGCAATGACGCAAAGAAATACATTTAAATTCTTTTACTTGGCGCCTTGGCGTCTCTGCGAGATCCATCATTACTTGAATCTGTCTGAACAATACTGAGATATTACTGAATTTCAAAATAGCTTTTACAGGCTGCGGGCCATGATGATGGCGTCCTCGCGGCCGAACCTGGCGGGATAATAATTGCGCCTCAAACCTACTTCGTCGAAGCCGGCCTGCCGGTACAGCCGTTTCGCCGCCTCGTTGGATGGCCGCACCTCGAGAAAGGCCGTGTCGGCCTGATGCTTGCGTGCGATGTCCAACATGAACCCCAGCAGGACGCCGCCGTATCCCCTGCCGTGGGAGCCGGGATCCACGCACAGGTTCAGGATATGGCATTCCCCCACGGCCACGGACATGATGCTGTAGCCGTCTATGACGCCGTCCCGCTCCATGACCCAACAGCTGTAGCCCACGCGCAGGCAGTCACGGAAGATGATTCGGCCCCAGGGGAATTCGTAGGCCGCCCCCTCAATGGCCAGGACGGCGGTCAGATCCTGCTCGTCCATAGGCCTGAAATTGACGGCGGGTTCCCGGATGACGGCGCTCATTGCCCGTTCTCATTGTATATCTGCATGGCAAACCTCAGGTCCTGCCAGGACTTGCGTTTTTCCCGCGGCGACCGCAGCAGATAGGCGGGGTGGTAGGTTACCACCACCGGTATCCTGGGCTCCGGATACTCATAGCACCTGCCCCGCATGCGCCCGATGGGGGTGTCTACTTTTAACAGATTTTGCGCCGCGACACGACCCAGGGCGAGGATGATCCTGGGGTGCACCAGTTCTATCTGCCGCTTCAAGTAGGGCTCGCAGGCGCTGACCTCCTCGGGCCGGGGATCCCGGTTTTTGGGCGGCCGGCATTTGAGGATGTTGGCAATAAAGACGTCCTCACGGGCGTATCCCACCGCCGCCAGCATGGCATTGAGCAGTTTGCCGGCGCGGCCCACGAAGGGTTCTCCCTGGCGGTCCTCTTCCGCGCCCGGGGCCTCGCCGATCAACATAATCCCGGCACGGGGATTGCCTACCCCGAACACCGTCTGCGTGCGGCCCTTGTGCAGGGGGCATTTGACGCAGGAGGCGACCTCGGCGCGCAGCGACTCCCAGTCCTTGTCCTGGACCGTGCCCCGGGCGGGGGGGATCGCCTGCTCCGGCGGTCCCGCCTCCGTCCTGGCATGCCGAGGCAGCCAGACGTCCACACCCATGAGGTGCAGGTAATGCCTTTGCCGTTCCGACAGACTCATACCTGGGGATGCGCCCGTTCAGTCTCCTGCATGGCGCGGTTGACGGCGTTGATGTAGGCCTTGGCCGAGGCGGCGATGATGTCCGTGTCCGAACCCCGGCCGTTGACCACACGCCCGTCCTTGGCAACCCGTACGGTGACCTCTCCCTGGGAGTCGGTGCCGCCGGTGATGTTGCTGACCGAGTACAGCTGCAGTTCGCAGCCGCTGTGCAGCACCGATTCTATGGCCTTGAACACCGCGTCCACGGGGCCGTCCCCCTGGGCGTGACCGGTCTCTTCCCGGCCGTCCACGGACAGGGCGATGTCCGCCGCCGGCGTCTCGCCGGTCTCGATGCGGGCCTTCATGGACAGGAACTTGACGCGCTCGTTATACGAGGCCTGCAGGGCGTCGGTGACCAGGGCCTGTAGATCGGCGTCGAAGATCTCGTGCTTCTTGTCCGCCAGCTCCTTGAAGCGCTGGAAGGCGTCGTTGAGCTCCACCTCGCCTGGAAACTCGTAGCCCAGTTCCTTCAGGCGCGTGCGGAAGGCGTTGCGCCCTGAATGCTTGCCCAGCACCAGGCGGTTGGCATGCCAGCCCACGTCCTCGGCGCGCATGATCTCGTAGGTCTCGCGGCTCTTGATAACTCCGTCCTGGTGTATGCCCGACTCGTGGGCGAAGGCGTTGGCGCCGACCACGGCCTTGTTGGGCTGTACCTGGAAACCGGTGATGTTGGCTACCAGCCGGGAGCAGTTGAGGATCTCGCGGGCATCCAGGCCGGTGTCACAGGGAAACACGTCCTGGCGGGTGCGCACCGCCATGACGATCTCCTCCAGGGCGGCGTTGCCGGCGCGCTCACCCAGGCCGTTGATGGTACATTCCACCTGGCGGGCGCCGTTCAGGACCGCCGCCAGGGAATTGGCCACCGCCAGGCCCAGGTCATTGTGACAGTGTACGGAAAACACCGCCTTGTCCGAGTTGGGCACACGCTCGATGATCTGGCGGATGGTCTCTCCGAACTGCAGGGGCACACTGTAGCCCACGGTGTCGGGGATGTTGATGGTGGTGGCACCGGCCTCGATCACCGCCTCGATGATGCGGCACAGAAAATCCAGCTCGGAACGGCCGGCATCCTCGGGGGAGAACTCCACGTCGTCCACATAGCCGCGGGCGTGCCGGACCGCGCGCACCGCGTATTCCACCACCTCGTCCGGCGCAAGGCGCAGCTTGCGCTCCATGTGTATGGGCGAGGTCGCGATGAAGGTGTGGATGCGCGCCGAGGCGGCCGGCTTCAGGGCCTCGGCCGCCGCGTCGATGTCCTGATCGCCGGTACGGGCCAGCCCGCACACAGTGCTGTCCTGAACCGCCTCGGCCACGGCCTTGACGGCCTCGAAATCACCGCGGCTGGCTATGGGGAAGCCTGCCTCGATGACGTCGACCCGCATCTTCTCCAGGGCCTTGGCCACCCGGATCTTCTCTTCGCGGGTCATGGACGCACCGGGGCTCTGCTCGCCGTCGCGCAGGGTGGTATCGAAAATAATTAACTTGTCTTTCATGTTACGTCTCCGCATGGCGTAAACATAAACCGAATCCGTGCCGCATGGCGACACTTAAATTCAAAAAAAGGGGGGTAAAAAAATGTAGAGGAAAGTTGTCTGCCCTTAGCAGGGCAGGAGCAGGGACAGCAGGCACGCGCGGACGGCCGGCGCGGGCGCGCCGGTACGGAGAATGGCAATGCTGTATGCGTGCAGGCTCATCCAAATAACTATAGCGTCATTTGGCCGGTTTGGCTAGCAGGCTGTTGAAAATCCCTGTTTTTCGACAGCCTGTGTTCGGTGCAGGGACGCACCGGCATTTATC
>JARRRO010000063.1:11370-15429 GCA_037380645.1 Gammaproteobacteria bacterium
AGGAAAATCGTTTTCAACATTCTGCTAACACCGCGTTGCGTTATTTGAGACTTTCCCCCGAACGGCGGGCCGCCCGGCGCCGACGGATCAGCAGCAGGGTGATGATGGGCCCGGAGGCGGCATAGCACAGGAAGACAAGGAACAGGGTCATGGGCGGGTTGATGGCGATGAAGACAAAGATCAGGACAATAATGGACACCGTCACGAAGCGTACCCGGCCACGCAGGTCGAACTCCTTGAAACTGTGGTAACGGATATTGCTGACCATGAGCAGGCCGGCGATCACCGTTAGCGGCAGGGAAAAGACCACGACGCTGCCGTGTCCGGGCAGGCCCTGGTCGACCCCCAGCCAGATCATGCCGGCGATGAGCGCCGCCGCAGCGGGACTGGGCAGCCCCTGGAAGTAACGCTTGTCGGCGCTGCCCGCCTGGGTGTTGAACCGGGCCAGACGCAGGGCCGTGGCCGCCGCGTAGATGAAGGAGGCGGCCCAGCCCAGCTTTCCCACGTCGAACAACGACCATTGATAGACCACCAGGGCCGGGGCCAGGCCGAAGGATACGAGATCGGAGAGGCTGTCGTACTGCACGCCGAAATCGCTTTGGGTGTTGGTCATCCTGGCGATGCGGCCGTCCATGCCGTCCAGGATCATGGCCACGAACATGGCGATAGCGGCCGCCTCAAAGCGGGCGTTGATGCCGGCGGTGATAGCGTAAAACCCGGCGAACAGGGCCGAGGTGGTAAACAGGTTGGGCAGCAGGTAGATGCCCCGGCGGCGGCGGCGGGTCACGCTGTGGCGTTTATCTTCGTTGTTCACATCCATACACTAGCAGGAAACCCGTGGACGATTCCATACGGGAGATGGAGGCCTCCGGCGAGGTTTGAATCAGGTGGAGACGTCGCCGTTGCCCCACTTGTGGACGAACTTGCCTATGATGGCCGTTCCGGAATCCACGTGCAGGCCGGGCTTGACCTCCAGGCGGGTCGCTTCCGGCAAATAGAGTTCGACCTGTCCGGCAAAAAACAGGTGGCCGCAGGGATGGCCCTGTCCGATGCGTTCGCCGCTGTGCAGGGTAAGCCTGAGCAGGCAGCCTGATAAGCCCATGGCGAAGGACAGGATCACGTCATCGCCCTCGTCGGTCTTGATCCAGTAGGTGTAACGCCGCCGGATGCCGGGTTCCTCCGGGCGGGAGGCCCACTGATCCATGACCTTGCCCTCCACGGGGCTGCGCAGGGAATGTACGTCCCAGACGGACATATGGATGACGCATTTCAGCGCCTGCCGCTCGAGCCAGGGATCGGCGACAGTCTCGATGGCGGTGATTTCGCCGCTGGCCGGACTGAGCACCGCCAGGGGCGCCGGCGGGATGACCCGCCTGGGATCCCTGAACAGAAACGCAGTCAGAGCGGCGGCAAACAGCAGGATGGCAGCGGCAGTCCAGCCGACGTAGATCCTGGCCGCCACCGCTGCCAGCAGGATCAGGATGATAAAGGGCCAGCCCTGCCGGGCGATCACCGGATTCGCATTGGTCGCCATTAACGGCCCCGTTTCAGCTTGCGTAAAGCAACACGACGCTGTTTCCGCTGCGTTCCTTCCTTTACCGGATCAGTTCTTGTCGCGATCCACCAGTTTGTTGGCGGAAATCCACGGCATCATGGAGCGCAATTTCTCCCCCACCTGCTCTATGGGGTGTTCCCGGCTCAGGCGCCGCCGGGCCTTCATGACGGGGGTTCCGCTCTGATTCTCCAGGATGAATTCCCGCGCGAAGCGGCCGTCCTGGATCTCCGCAAGGATTTCCTTCATGGCCTGGCGCGAGGCCTCGTTGATGACCCGGGGCCCGCGGGTGAAATCGCCGTATTCCGCCGTGTTGGAAATGGAGTAGCGCATGTTGGCAATACCGCCCTCATATATCAGGTCGACGATGAGCTTGGTCTCGTGCAGGCATTCGAAGTAGGCCATCTCCGGGGCATAGCCCGCCTCCACCAGGGTCTCGAAACCGGCCTGGATGAGGGCGGTGAGGCCGCCGCAGAGAACGGTCTGCTCGCCGAAGAGATCGGTTTCCGTCTCCTCCCGGAAGCTGGTCTCGATGACGCCGGCGCGGCCGCCGCCGTTGGCGCTGGCATAGGATAGGGCCAGTTCCTTGGTCTGACCCGAGGCGTCCTGGTGCACGGCGATCAGGGAGGGCACCCCGCCGCCCTGGGTGTAGGTGGAGCGGACCAGGTGGCCGGGCCCCTTGGGGGCGACCATGAAGACATCCAGATCGGAGCGCGGCTCGATCTGGCGGAAATGGATATTGAAGCCGTGGGCGAAGGCCAGGGCCGCGCCGTTTTTGATATTCGGTTCTATCTGCGTGCGGTACAGGGCGGCCTGATGCTCGTCCGGGGCCAGGACCATGACCACGTCCGCCCAGGCCACCGCCTTCTCTATGGACTTGACCTTGAGGCCGGCCTTTTCGGCCTTGGCCGCCGAGTTTGATCCCTCGCGCAGGCCGACGCATACGTCGACGCCGGAGTCCTTGAGGTTGTTGGCGTGGGCGTGCCCCTGTGACCCGTAACCGATGATGCTGACCTTCCTGCCCTGGATCAGCGATAAATCCGCGTCTTTGTCGTAATAAATATTCATACGCCTTTCTCTTTAACGTTCAATTTCAATTGGTCGTTGTTCTTGTTTTACCGGCTGATGTTAAGCTTCCATTTGCTACAGAGGACACAGAGATCACTGAGTGAAAACAATGGCTGACCACCCTCCCGACTCTGTGATCTCTGTGGCTATAAAAAATTTTTCTTCCTGCTGCTGACGAACCTCGAGCTACGTCCTGATCCCCTTGTCCCCGCGGCCGATGCCGGATACCCCTGTGCGCACCACCTCGAGGATCAGGCGGGTGTCCATAGCCTTGATGAAGGCGTCCAGCTTGTCCACGTCGCCGGTTATCTCGATGGTGAAGGTGTTCTCGGTCACATCGATGATGCGGCCACGGAAGATATCCACCAGGCGCTTGATTTCCTCCCGCACCGGGCCCTTGGCGTTGACCTTGATAAGCATCAGTTCGCGCTCGATGTGGACGCTCTCGCTCAGGTCGACCACCTTGATGACATCCACCAGCTTGTTCAGCTGCTTGGTGATTTGCTCGATGATCTCATCCGAGCCGCTGGTGACGACGGTCATCCGGGAAACTGTGTCATCCTCCGTCGGCGCCACCGTCAGGGATTCGATGTTGAACGCCCGCGCGGAGAACAGGCCGGATATGCGCGACAGGGCGCCGGCTTCGTTTTCCACGAGCAGTGACAGGATGTGGCGCATTCTCAGGCGAGTTCCCGCTCGCTGGACAGATGCATCTCATGCTGGCCCTTGCCGGCGGCGATCATCGGATAGACATTTTCGGTCTGATCGGTGACGAAATCCATCAGTACCAGGCGGTCCTCCATGGCTAGGGCCTCTTTGAGCGCCCCCTCCACGTCACTGGTCTTCTCAATGCGCATGCCCACGTGGCCGAAACTCTCGGCCAGCTTCACGAAGTCCGGCAGCGCATCCATGTAGGAATGGGAATAGCGCTTGTCGTAGAAGAACTCCTGCCACTGGCGCACCATGCCCATGTAACGGTTGTTGAGCATGACGATCTTGACAGGCAGGTGATACTGCAGACAGGTGGACAGCTCCTGTATGCACATGACCAGGGAGGCCTCCCCGCTGACGCAGACCACGGTCTCGTCCGGGAAAGCCAGCTTCACCCCCATGGCCGCCGGCATACCGAACCCCATGGTCCCCAGGCCGCCGGAGTTGATCCAGCGCCGCGGCTTGTCGAACTTGTAGAACTGGGCGGCCCACATCTGGTGCTGGCCCACGTCGGAGGTGACGTAGGCGTCGCCACCGGTCAGATCGTAAAGCTTTTCAATGACGAACTGCGGCTTGATCAGCTTCGAGCCGCGGTCGTAGCGCAGGCAGTCTATGCCCTGCCACTCGCGGATCTGCTCCCACCAGACCTTGAGAGCCTCCGCGTCGGGTTTCTGCTTGTGCGCCTTCAGCTGGGCCATGAGATCGCCCAGCACGCTCTTTACATCGCC
>JARRRO010000064.1:0-6942 GCA_037380645.1 Gammaproteobacteria bacterium
CGGCCTGTGTTCAATACCGTGAAAGACGCGGTGGCGGCGACCGGCGCCAATGCCAGCATCGTCTTCGTGCCGCCGCCATTCGCCGCGGACAGCATCATGGAAGCAGCCGACGCCGGCATCAAATACTGCGTGGCCATCACCGACGGAATCCCGGCCCATGACATGATCCGGGTGAAGCGTTACATGCGCCGCTACAAGGAACAGCGGAAGATGGTGCTGACCGGCCCCAACTGCGCCGGTACCATCAGTCCGGGCAAGTGCATGCTGGGTATCATGCCCTCGCACATCTACGCACCCGGCACCGTGGGCATCATAGGCCGTTCCGGCACCCTGGGCTACGAGGCAGCCTCGCAGATGAAGGCCATGGGGATAGGCATCTCCACCAGCATCGGCATAGGCGGCGATCCCATCAACGGCAGCTCCTTCCGGGATCACCTGGCCCGATTCGAGGAAGACCCGGAGACCAAGGCGGTGGTCATGATCGGCGAGATCGGCGGACCCCAGGAGGCCGACGGTGCGCTGTTCTTCAAGGAAAACATGAAGAAGCCGGTGATCGGCTATATCGCCGGACTGACCGCGCCCAAGGGGCGTCGCATGGGCCACGCCGGCGCCATCATCTCGGCCTTCGGCGAGAGCGCGGCGGAGAAGCTGGAAATACTGCAGGAGTGCGGCGTCACCATCGTGCCCAGTCCTGCCGAGTTCGGCGAAACCGTGAAGTCGGCACTGGAAAAAGTTTAATGATCAGCCACAGAGGGCGCAGAGGAACACAGAGGAAAGAAACGTTATAGAAAGGCAAAAACAAACCGTCATGCTGGCGAAAGCCAGCATCCAGTAAATTAAAGTGCGCTTGCAGCGCTCATTAAAACTACTGGGTCCTGGCGTCCGCCAGGACGACGAATTTTTCAGGTGCCCGTTCTATTTAAATTGTTCTCTCTGTGTCCTCTGTGGCTTAAACAGAAAAGGGAAAAACCATGGCAGCAAAACCGAAAGTTCTCATCACGCGACGATGGCCGGAACAGGCGGAAAAGGCCATGCAGGAACGTTTCGAGGCGACGCTGAACGAATCCGATGCGCCCATGACCGCGGTGCAGCTGCAGGACGCCCTGCGCAAATACGACGCCGTCTGCCCGACGGTGTCCGACAAGATCAGCGCCGATGTGCTGAACATTGACGGCATACAGGCGAAGATCCTGGGCAATTATGGCGTCGGCTTCAATCACATCGACCTGGAGGCGGCGAAAAAGCAGGGGCTGGTGGTCACCAACACCCCCGAGGTCCTCACCGACTGCACGGCGGACCTGGCCATGACCCTGCTGTTCATGATCGCGCGCCGGGCCGGGGAAGGAGAGCGGCACGTGCGCAACCGGGAATGGACCGGCTGGCGCCCCACCCACATGATGGGCGCCAAGGTCACCGGCAAGACCCTGGGCCTGATCGGCATGGGGCGCATCGCCCGGGCTGTCGCTCACAAGGCCTATTTCGGTTTCGGCATGCCCATTGTCTTTCACGATCCCTTCCCGCCGGGGGAGGACGTCGTCAAGGCCTTCCATGCGAAGCAGTGCGATACAGTCGAGGAGGTCCTGGAGCAAGCCGACTTCGTCTCCCTGCACTGTCCCGGCGGCAAGGAAACCTATCACCTTATCAACGAGGAGCGCATCGACAAGATGAAACCCAACGCCTTCCTCATCAATACCGCCCGCGGCGACGTCGTCGATCAACAGGCCCTGATCCAGGCCCTGAAAAGCGGCAGCATCGGCGGCGCCGGGCTGGACGTGTACGAAGGCGAACCCGCCGTCCCCGCGGAACTGCTGAACATGGACAACGTCGTCCTGCTGCCGCACCTGGGCAGCGCCACCCTGGAGACCCGCGTCGCCATGGGTATGCGGGTATTTGACAACCTGGCGGCCTTTTTCGACGGCAAGGAGCCTGGGGACAGGGTGGTCTGAAGTGTGAATCGTGAATAGTGATTCTTCATGAAGAATCGCATCCGTAAAATCTAATCACGGGTCACGAATCCCTCTTTACCATTCACGAATAACGATTCACGAGCTGAGCCATGGCTGAGAGCTCTACAGTCAAGACCGATATTACCACCGATCAGCTTGACGCCGATGCCGCCGCGTACGCGCGTGATCTCGTTAATCTGCTGTTTGGGGAATTCTGCAAGGTCATCTCCCTGCGCGAACCCCGTATTCTGCCGATCATCCGCGGCGAACAATCCCTGCCGCGCGACGACAGGAGACTGCTGATTCACGTCCTCGAGGCCTGGGGGATCTGGTTCCAGCTGCTCAATATCGCCGAGGAAAACACCGGCATGCGCCGGCGGCGCCAGACCGAGAAGGCCCTGGGACTGGAATGGCTGCCGGGCACCTTCGCCCACGTCATGGACCAGGCCCGGCGGCAAGGTGTGCCGGCCAAGGTAGTCCAGGACCTGCTGGCGCAGAGTTATATCAGCCCCACCCTCACCGCTCACCCCACCGAGGCCAAACGGGTCACCGTGCTGCAGATCCATCGGCGCATCTACGTCCTGCTCTATCGCCTGGAGAGTGAGCGCTGGACCCAGCGTGAGAGGGACGCCTTCATCACCCGCCTGCGCAGCGAAATCGATCTCCTGTGGCTGACTGGCGAACTGCACCTGGAGAAGCCTACCGTGGCCAAGGAGGTGGCCTGGGGGCTGCATTTCTTCGAACAGTCCCTGTACGGGCGCATCCCGGAGACCCTGGACCGGCTGGAGCTGTCGCTGCGGCGGTATTACCCCGGAGAGGATTTCAGCATCCCGCCGTTCTTCCAGTTCGGCTCATGGATCGGCGGTGATCGCGACGGCAACCCCAATGTCACCAACGCCGTCACCCGCCGAGCCGTCCTGGCGAACAGGACCGCCGTGATCAGGCACTACCAGCGCGGGCTGAGCGACCTTCTCCAGCAGATCAGCATCGCCAACCACGCAGTCGAAGTCCCGGAGGACTTCACCGATCGTCTGGACAGCCTCCTGAAGGAATCCGGCCGGGCCAAGTCCATCACCCGCCGCAACCCTAACGAAGTCTTCCGCCAGTATGTCGCCTGCATGCAGTTGAAGCTGGATGCTACCCTGGCCGGAACAGGGCGGCGGGCGGGCAGGGCGTCCGACTACGCCTCTGCCGGGGAATTTATTCACGAACTGAAGATGCTGGAGAAAGGGCTGGCGGACGCCGGCTGCGGCGATCTGGCCACGGCGCTGGTGATGCCGCTGCGGCGCGAGGCCGAGGCCTACCGGTTCCGCACCGCACGCCTGGATCTGCGCGAGAACACAACGGTTACCACCCATGCCTTGCAGGCCGTCTGGCGAGAACTGAATCCGGGCGGTGAGCCGCCCGCCGTGGATACGCCGGAATGGGAGCAGTGGCTGCGGGATGAACTGGCGCGGCCCCTGGAGGCGCTGCCGGAGTTTCAGGGGCTGGACCGGCAGGCGTCTTCGACCATAGGCCTTTTCGATCTCATCGCCGATATGTCCGCGCAGTACGGACGTGACGCCTTCGGCTCTTTCATCCTCAGCATGACCCGTTCAGTGGCCGACATCCTGGGCCTGTACCTCCTGGCGAAATACACCGGCAACTTCGTCGATGAGGCGGGCACGGAATACTGCCTGCTGCCCATCGTGCCCCTGTTTGAAACCATCGACGACCTGCGCGCCGCGCCGGACATCATGAAGACCCTGCTGGGCATCCCCGTGGTGCGCCGCTCCGTGCGCCAGCAGGGAGGGGTGCAGGAGGTCATGATCGGCTATTCCGACTCCAACAAGGACGGTGGCTTTTTCACCTCCAACTGGGAACTGAGCAAGGCCCAGGCCGCCCTCACCAGGGTGGGGGAGGCGAGCAAGCTGCGCATCGCTTTCTTCCACGGACGCGGCGGCTCCGTCAGCCGCGGCGGCATACCCACCGGCTACGCCATCGCCGCGCAGCCGGCCGGATCGGTGCAGGGCCGCATGCGCATCACCGAACAGGGCGAGGTGGTCTCCTCCAAATACGCCAATGAGGGCACGGCCGAGTACCAGATGGAGCTGCTGGCCGCCGGCGTTTTCGCCCACAGCCTGCTGTCCCTGCACGAGGAGGCCCTGAAGCCGCGGCCGGAGTTTCACGAGGCCCTGGAGGCCCTGTCCAACCTGTCCTATACCCACTACCGGCAGCTGGCTGAGGCGCCGGGGCTGGTGGATTACTACAACGCCGCCAGCCCGGTGAATGAGCTGTCCAGGATGAACATCGGCTCACGCCCGGCGAAACGTTTCGGCGCCAAGTCCCTGGATGATCTGCGCGCCATTCCCTGGGTCTTCGCCTGGACCCAGAATCGCCATCACGTCCCGGCCTGGTACGGCGTCGGCACCGCCATCAGCGAGTTCATCCGCGTGCGCGGCGAGGCGGGCAGGGAGCTGTTGCAAACCCTGTTCGAGGAATCGCGCGTATTCCGTCTCATCATCGACGAGGTGGAGAAATCCCTGGCCTTCGTCAGCCTGGAGGTCATGGAGGCGTATTCAGAACTGGTGAAGAACAAAAAGAAGCGCGAGCGTATCTACCGGATGATCGAGAATGAATACAACCTGTCCATGGAAATGGTCCTGCTGGTCACGGGAGAGAAGACTATAGGCGAGCGCTTCCGCCGCTTCAGCCGCAAGCTGCACCGCCGCGGCGACGTCCTGCGCCAGGTCGGTCTGGCGCAGGTGGAACTGCTGCGCAATTACCGGAAAGGGAAAGACAAGAAAGTCCTGGTTCCGTTGCTGTTGTCAATTAACTGTATCTCCGCCGGTCTGGGCTGGACCGGCTGACAGGACGGGGCCTTTCAGGCCAATGATTCGTTTCTGCACTTTTAACGCGGTAAATGATGATTGACACATAACAAACAAGGAGCAAAATCAAACCATAAGTGTACATTTCAGCGTTTGGAACCAATTAATCCCAACTGATTGAATAATATCATATTTTCTACTCATCCCCACAACTCGTCTATAATAATATTATTAGCCAATCTGTTCCTCTAAATCAGTTAATACATGTAACAGCATTGTCCATGAGACAAAAACCTATCGTGAAAATTATGGATTGTCTCAGGAACTGATTGTGATGGGCGACAATGGCGGCGGAGATCTGTTGGTCTATAAAATAAAAGACGATGGGACTATTGATCCCAGTATCTATTGGCGCGACCATGACACTGAGGAACTGGTAATCGTTGCGGAAGATTTCAGCGAACTGAAGGAGTGCGAATAATAGCCGGATAAGAAAGGACTTCCCTTGCATGTTAACTGCCAAAATCGAGGTGGGTGATGAATGAAGAGTCATAAGATCACCGGTGGGGGCGGGGTCAATTTGCACGTCTTGGAGACGGGTAAAGCAGACGGCAAAGCCATCCTCTTTGTACACGGTATCTCGCAGTGCAGTCTTATCTGGAACAGGCAGATGAATTCCGATCTTGCTGACTCTTTCCGGCTCATTGCCATGGATATCCGCGGACATGGCTTGTCGGACAAGCCCACTAACGCGTACGGCGATTCTAAATTGTGGGCTGAGGATATACATGCCGTCATACAGGGGCTGGAACTGGATAAACCGATAGTGGCATGCTGGTCGTATGGTGGAGCAATAATCACTGATTACATTGCCCGTTACGGAGAAGATCAAATCTCCGGGACAAACTGGGTCGACGCGGTTTGTCGTCTGGGTGAGCCACTGGTTGAACCGGGTTTCGTCAGTGATGATTTTGTTGCGGCAATACCTGGATTCTTTTCCGATAATGTCAACGAGAGTGTGGCTGCTTTACAGCGACTAATCAGTCTGTGTATTCCTAAAGGCCTTACACCTGAAGAAAGGTACTTTCTGCTCGGTTTCAATATGGTTGTTCCACCAATTGTCAGGGAAGGCTTGCTGTCGCGTAATCTGGACAACGATACAGTGCTTAAGAATATGCGCAAGCCTATATTGCTGAGCTGGGGTGAAAATGACGGTGTCGTTCCGCCCAGCATGCGGGACCACATATTCGAGCTGGCCGGGCACGCCAGGCTTTCGTCTTATCCGGGTGTGGGGCACACTCCCTTCTGGGAAGCCCCTGAACGTTTTAATTGGGAGCTTCGCGAGTTTCGAGAGGCGATTTGACTTCGGCAAAAATCATAACTTTTAGAAAAGTATAGTAAAATATTTAATGACTGTTTTGCAGTGAAGCCGCTGTTAAACAGGGGAAAGCATAAATCAGACATACGCTCCTTCAAAACACAATCAAGTGCCCCCGCGGAGAAGCCCCATGTACGATTTCATAGTCGTCGGGGCACGCTGCGCCGGGAGTTCTGTCAGCATGCTGCTGGCCCGCAAGGGCTACCGCGTCCTGCTTCTCGACAGGGATTCCTTCCCCAGCGACATGCCCATGTCCACCCATCTGGTCCATCAACGCGGTGTCGCCTGCCTCTCCCGATGGGGCCTCCGTGATCAATTATTGGCGACCCAAAGCACTCCCATTAACCGCTGTGATATCGACTTCGGCCCCTTTACGCTCTCGGGATGTCCGCCGCCTGTCGACGGAGAGAGTGCTGGTTTCGCGCCCCGCCGGATCCTTCTCGACGATATTCTCGTCCGCGCCGCCGCGGAGAGATGCGCCGAGATACGAGAAAATCACCGGGTCGATGCCCTCCGGTTCGAAGACAAGCGCGTGGTGGGAGTCAGTGGCGTTTCGGCAAACGGCGGCGGGTTTACCGAGAGGGCGCGCCTGGTCATCGGGGCCGACGGTCCGTCTTCCTGCGTCGCCAGGGCGATCCAGGCCGAAGAATACAACACCAAGCCCGCCCTTCAGGCAACCGCGTGGATGTACTGGGACGGGATACCCATGGACCGTGTCGAACTTCATCAGCGGAAGCACGAAGCGATCTATACCTATCCCAGCAGCAACGGCAGTACGCTTGTCGGCGCCAACTGGACAATGGATAAA
>JARRRO010000065.1:0-6904 GCA_037380645.1 Gammaproteobacteria bacterium
CAGACCGGTAGTTGAGATGAAAGCATCAGTTATCACAGTGATGGTTCTGGCCGCAGTCCTGATCCTGTCACTCATCCGGGATCAGGCGCCCGCCTGGCCCCTGGACGGTTATGACGCCACCGGCATCGGCCGCCTGCGGGACACCCGGCCGCTGACTGAGCCCGGCGCCAAATCCGCCACCCTTCCCAAGGGAGCATTGCTGCCTACGGATCAGGTGGACATCCGGCTGGCGGATCGTCCCGACTTGACCCTGCCACCGGTGGACCCGGACCTGAGCCGCCGCATCGTGGCCTATCTCGGCAAGGACGCGGACCGCTATTCCCTCTCCGTACTCGATCTCAGTGATCCCGACTCCCCCCGCTACGCCGAGCACCGGGCCGATGTGCGCATCAACCCGGGCAGCGTAGGCAAGCTGGTGGCGGTCCTGGGACTGTTCCAGCAGTTGGCCGATATCTATCCGGACGATACGGCGGCGCGGCTGCGGGTGCTCCGCAAGACCATCGTCACCGCCGATGACTTCATCCTGTACGACAGTCATCCCGTCAGCATCCGGGATCCCGATTCCGGCCGGCTGGTGCGCCGGCGGCTGCGCATCGGCGATCAGGGCAACCTGTGGGAGTTCCTGGACTGGATGCTGTCCGCCAGTTCCAATGCATCGGCGTCCATGGTCATCAAACAGGCCATGCTGATGAATCACTTCGGCCGGGCCTATCCGGTGAGCAGAGAAATGCAGGACCGTTTTTTCCGGGAAACGCCGAAATCCGAGTTAAGCGCCATCCTGGCCGATGTCCTGCAGAAGCCGGTGACGCGCAACGGCCTGGACCTGCATGAGTTGCGACAGGGGAGTTTCTTTACCGCCGTGGCCAAAAAGCGCGTGCCCGGCGTCAGCAGCTATGCCACATCGAAGGAGCTGATGCGTTACCTGCTGAAACTGGAAGAAGGCCGCCTGGTCGATACCTTCTCCTCGAGACAGATCAAGCGGCTGCTGTACCTGACCGAGCGGCGCATCCGTTACGCCTCCGCGCCGGCACTCAGGGACGCGGCGGTTTATTTCAAGAGCGGCTCCCTGTACAAGTGCCGGCCCGAGGCGGGTTTCACCTGCCGGAAATATCACGGCAACGTCTGGAACATGATGAATTCAGTGGCCATCGTCGAGGCGCCCGCCGGGGAGAGAAAGCTGTTCTACATGGTGACCCTGATGTCCAACGTGCTGCGCAAAAACTCGGCGGTGGAACACCAGACCCTGGCCATGCGCATCCACCGGCTCATGCAGCGGGATCACGCCAAATGAAAACAGTCCCGCGCCCGCGGGGGGTAGAGTGAGGACTGGTGCGGCGGGGAAGCGCCGTGCAGCGCCTCCCGTCCCGGGTTTCTACGGAGAGGCGGAGGAAACCATGACGCCGGGGAGCGGTCCGTGCGAATCCGACAGCATCTGCTTGTCCACGGCCGCGGCCAGCCGGGTCAACCAGGCGCCGCCGGCCGCGTCTTTGACCAGACCCACCAGGATGTACCGCGTCTTCCTGCCCTCCACCAGGGCGCTGTCCGCATGGTAGTCACGCCAGGTGCCGGATTTGCGCATGATGGAAACGTCCCTGCCCGCCAGGGCCTTGACGAACTTGTGATGGATCCCCGGCTTGGACAGGATCTCCTTCATCTCCGCGGTCAGGCGGGGATTGACCAGCTGCCCGGTTTCCAGCAGGTAGTAGAAGCGCGCCACCTGCATGGCCGTGGCGCCGTGGGAGATGTGATGCAGGGGGTCCCGCTCGAAGGCGGGGTGTTTCCCGTATTCCTTGCCGACCCACAGCCCGCCGTTATAGCGCGGGTCGTACAGCCGGTAGCGTGGAGACCGCAGGATCTGGTTGACGCGCCGCTTGCCCACCAGATCCAGCACCCTGGTGGCGTCGGCGTTGGAGGAATAACGGATCATCCGGGTCATGGAGGCCTTCAGCTTGTCATCCAGCTTGAGCTGCCCGTTCTGGATCTCCACGAAGGCGGCGAGGAGAATGCCAATCTTGGGCAGGCTGGCTGCGTACAGCATTTCATTGCCGTTGACCCGGGCGACCCGCGGATGCGCCAGGTTACTGACGTCAACCAGGGCGACGGCCAGGTCGTGGTTGCGCACCGCCCCCTCCAGATGCAGTTTCCGGATAATGCCATCGAGCTGGCCCTGCAAATTCGCGTCGTAGACGGAACGCAGGGGCGGAGGATTCGCGTCCTGCGCGGCAAACGCCGGGGTGGCGGCCGCGACGGCAACCATACAGGCAAGCAGCAATTTCAGTATCTTGGACATAGGCATTTACAATTTAGCACCAACTATTAATCGGTCACAACAAAAATGATATCCGGGGAAAGCATCACCGGCGCGCCGGCAAACCCGCAGCGGCTGTCCCTGCGGGCCCTGGTCCTGTTCACCAATTTCCTGCTGATCATGGTCGCCTATTACCAGGTCAAGGCGGCCAGCCGTTCCCTGCTTCTGGAATACGGTGGACCGGCCGCCTTCCCCTATGTGTGGATAGGTTCGGCGCTGGTCCTGCTGGCCTTCATCACCGTCTACCAGAAACTGGTCAATATGGTGTCCCGTAACCTGGTAGTCATCAGTACCCTGATAACGGTAGCCGTCATCCTCGGACTTTTCCGTTACGCCTTCGCCGTGGCGGCGAGCTTTCCTCTCATGGTGTGTTTTTACATCTTCGTCGACATTTTCAGCGTCATCCTGGTGGAACAGTTCTGGAGCCTGGCCAATTCCATCTTCTACCTGGAAGAAGGCAAAAAGACCTACTGGTTCGTCGGCACGGGCGGCCTCCTGGGAAGCATCCTGGGCGGAGTGGCGGCGTCGGCCCTGCTCAGGTTCACCCCCATGCATACGCAAGATCTCCTCCTGTCCTGCGCCGCCCTGCTGGTAGTCTGCGCCGCGCTCAACGTAGCTACCTGGCGCAGGGGCCTCTACCGGGAGGTTCCAGAAACCGAAACCATATCCCTCACCGGGGAAGGTTTCATGACACTCGTTCATAACCGTTTCCTGTTGTTGATCGCCGCGCTGGTCTGCCTGTCCCAACTGGTGCAGCCCATCGTGGAATACCAGTTCCTCAATGTCATCAACGAGCATTTCCCCGTCATGGACAGGAGGACTGAATTTATCTCTGACTTCTTCATCGTTCTGGGCATTGTAGCTATTGCAGTCAATTTCCTGGTGACTCCCTTTATCCACCGGCACATGGGTGTCATCGCCGGACTGTTTGTTCAGCCCCTCATGCTGGCGATCACTTCCGTGGTCTTTGTCTTCAATTACACCCTGACCATGGGCTCGATAACGAAAATCAGCGATCGCGGCCTGTCCTATTCCATCAACCGGGCCTCCAAGGAACTGCTTTACATCCCCCTCGACGCCGTACACATCTACCAGGCCAAGGCATGGATAGACATGCTTGGATATCGTCTGTTCAAGGTGGCGGGGGCGGGACTGATCCTGGCGGCCACTTCCTGGATCGCCGCAACCGACGTCAAGGACCTGGGCTGGTATACGTTGCTAATCTGCGCGGTATGGATTGTCGTGATACTGCGTCTTGCAAACGCTTACCGCAACCTGCCGGGATCACGCCGGGAATAAATAATATATCTTTAATACCCCTTTAAAATTGCCTCATTTATAAGACAGCAGGAAAGCAGGAAAGTTGCGCTTATAATCGGTAATGGAAATAAGATTAGTTCTACAATTTATTATATTTATCGTTTGATAAACCGTAACTTACCGCCGCAAGACGGCGGTGATGGGTGAGACGAAGACGGCAGTTGGAAGTTACAAGAAACAAGTCACCAGGGAAAGTCCATTGACGCAGCAGCAGTATGTCGGAAATTGTTTACTCCTTAACTGTCCTTAAAGGCGGGCAAGGAGTTCCTCGGCCTTTGCGGCCTTGTCCTCCATGATGACCCTGACGCTGAAGCGCTCGCGCTCGTCGTCGCCGTTGCGTTCCACCTGATAACCATTACCCGGATACAGCCTGCCCAGGAAGGCCTGGAGTACCGGCTCGAACGCAGTCCAGGTCTCTTCACTGTTGGGCGCATGCAGCCGATCGTTGGCAATGATCTCCATGCGCCCATAATCGAACCTGACCCGGTCACCGGTGTCGCCGTCTGCTTCCAGCAGGCGGCAGGCGGCAAGATTCCTTCGGCAGACCGCGGCAAGGCGGTCTTCCAGTCGCTCCCCCTGGATCTCGAGCTTGCAGTAATAGAGGATGCCGCGGCGGTTGCCGGTCTCGTCGATGGCGTAGTTGCCGTCGTGGGCAATAAGCATGGTGCCGGGGCCTGCGGGGACGTGACTGTAGTCGGCGACGTCCACCAGCGTACCGTCCAGGCTGCCTTGCTGGATCCAGCGATGAAACACGGGGATGAAATCCGTCAACGGCACATCATCGCCGCCGTCGGTGTAAAACTTGATTCCGATCTTGTGTAGGTCGTTAAGCATATACGTTCTATCCGGCGCGCCAGAAAGATTCATTGACGTTGGAAATCCGGGCAAGGCTCAGGCATTCGCCGCGGCGGCCGCCCTGCCCTGTTTCCCGGCCCGGCGCACGGCTTCGGCCTCCTCGGACAGACGTGCGTTGCAGGCGTGGACTGCCTCGATGAACAGCTGTGTCTCCTCCAGCAGCAGCCTGACCTTGTCCTCATCGAAGCCCCTATCCTTCCCTTCATGACGGTTAAACAGGTATTCGGCGAACTTGCCGCCGGCATAGCGGTCCCGGAAGATCCCGGTATCGCAATAGCGCCGGCGGAATTCCGGCACCACCACATCCGGATCGTCCTTGATATCCTGGTCCTCCAGACGCACCAGGCCTGCGGCCGCGGCGATCATGGCGGCGAAGGCGGTCTCATCCGCCTTACGGAAGTCGCCGTCCTCGTACGCCAGCTGCGCCTCGAAGTACAGCCGTTCGGCGTTCTGCAGGTCGAAGTCTATGCGCGAGACCACCTCGCCGGCGCACTCGCCGATGCCGATGTCGCTGATGCTGTATTCCCGCGGATCGCGCCAGTCGGAATAGTAGGACGGAGCAAGCTGGTACGGCGGCACCGTCGCCACGCCGTCCACCACCTTCTTCAGCTCGCGCTTTCCTATACGCTGGATGAAGTCCCGGAAGGACTCACTGCCCTGCCGCTCAGCCAGGTACTTGTCGATGATGCGGTCGATGAAGTCCGGAACCCGCTTGGACGGTACCACGCCTATGGCCAGGCCGTAGGCGCCGCCGTTCTCCTGCCACTGGCCGCCCAGCACCACCCGGAAATGCGGCACCGTGTGTCCGCCTATCTTGCGCGAGACGCCGTAGAAGCCGAGATCGGCGAGGTGGTGCTGGCTGCAGGAATTGAAGCAGCCGCTTATCTTGATGCGCAGACCCTGCACCGCTTCGTCGTATTGACGCCACTTGGTTGCCAGGCGCTCGTGCAGTTCGCCGGCCAGGCCGCGCGAAGAGGAGATGCCCAGTTTGCAGGTATCGGTGCCGGGGCAGGCGACGACGTCGAACAGGGTGCCGGCGCCCTCCTGCGCCAGCCCTGCCTTGCCCAGATCGGCGTAAAGCTGCGGCAGATCCGCCTCCGGCACCCAGCGCAGCACGATGTTCTGCTCCACCGTAGTGCGGGCGTTCTCCCCGCAATACTTGCGGGTAATATCGGCGAGCCGGCGCCTTTGCCAGGAGGTGATGTCCCCCAGCGGCAGGGCCACGGTGGCGACGGCGTAGCCGGCCTGCTTCTGGGGTTGACTGTTGGTGGCGCGCCAGGTCTCGAAGCGGACGTCGCCGCCGCCCTTGGGCATCGCGGCGGCGGGCTTGAGCGGCTTTTCCTGGTAGACGGCAACGTCCTTGAGATAAGCGGTCCAGCGATCGTCGTGGGGTAGCGTTTTCCGATCTTCCCGCACCAGGCGGCGAAATTCCTCTATGCCCAGCTTGTCCACCAGGAACTTGATGCGCGCACGGTTGCGGTTGCGCTTCTCCCCCAGGCGGGCGTATACCCGCGCGATGGACTGTGCCAGCGGCAGGATCTCCTCCTCCGGCACGAACTCGTCGAACAGCTTGGCATTGTAGGGCACCGCTCCCAGGCCGCCGCCGACATACACTTCAAAGCCGCGTTTCTCCTCGCCGTCTATCGCCTTGCGGCGGGCGATGAAGCCAAGGTCGTGGATATTGGTCAGGGCGCAGGCCTTGCCCTTGCAGCCGGAGAAGGCGACCTTGAACTTGCGGCCGAAATCCTGCACGTCGGGATGACCGAGCAGGAACCAGGCCAGCGCCTTCGCATAGGGTGTGACGTCGAAGGTCTCGTCGTGGCAGACTCCGGAGACGGGACAGGCGGTGACGTTGCGCACCGAATTGCCGCAGGCCTCGCGGGTGGTAATGCCCACCGCGGCCAGTCTCCGCATCAGGTCCGGCGTGTCATTAAGATGGACGTAATGGAGCTGGACATCCTGGCGCGTGGTGATGTGGCAGATGGCATCGGAGTATTCCTCGGCCAGGTCGGCCAGGGTCTCCATCTGTTCTGGGGTCAGTCCGCCGTAGGGGATCTTGATGCGATGCATGCCGGGGGCGTCCCAGAGGGTATCCGGTCCCTTGGTGGCAGTGCTGGGATAGGTCAGTTGCCGTACCTCCACCCCGTCGTGACGGTGGCCGTTGTCGTAACGCTGGCCGTAGGCGCCGCGGCGCAGACGCGTCTCGGCGAACAGCTTGTCGTCGACCTTGCCCTGCTTCTTCAGGGCCATCTCGGTCTCGAAGATGTCGATCTCGCGGGCCAGCTCGGCCGGCATCGCGCTGTTCAGCAGTTGTTTCCAGGTACTCACGCCAGTCCTCGTTCATGGAAGGGGCCGCGCGGGCACGCGGCCCGCGGTCAGCCGGGAAAATAGGAGGGGAAAGATAGCAGTACAGAGTTATAC
>JARRRO010000066.1:0-6879 GCA_037380645.1 Gammaproteobacteria bacterium
TCGGGCCACTATCCTTACGGGCCAACACAGCCACGTGAACGGTGTGCGGACACTGGAGGACGCACTGGATCCCGAACGTGACACCCTGTTCATCGCCGGGCTTTATGCCGACAGCCTCAGCCGCAGCCTGGTGGACGTGGACTACTATATCGCCATGGGGGGCACCGCCTACAGCTGTCTGGCAGACAGCGGACATCGATCAAATTACGTGAAACGGCTGCAGGAAGTCTTTATGGAACTGGCGGAAAGATTTACCCAATGTGTCGACATCCTCGCCGAGGTCGGCGAGCAGTCGAATCTGAGGAATGACAATGACGTCCTGCGCCTTTACGAAGTCTGGCTGGGATCCGGCAGCCCGCGCGCCGCGGAAAAACTGCAGGCCATGGGCATCCAGCCGATCCGGCTGGAGCGCAGCCGGCATTAGCGCCGCGGAGATCCGGGACCGTGTCTCTCAGCTGCATCCAGGAAAATCTGCAGAGTATTTACGAACTGGAGATCAGCCATAACATCCAGGATTACCTGATCACCAGTAGGGAGCTCGCTCAGGCGCTGGACACGAACAGTTCGCATCAGCAGGCCAGGGAAAAACTGCTGGTGCACGAGGATGAAGAGGGACTGAATCTGTCTTTGTATCTGGACGAGGAGATCGTCAACCTGTTTGGTGAGTCCGGCTACCCCGCGCAGCTGGACCGGCACAACCTGGAGGAGTTCTGCCTGGCGCTGGAGGGAATCAGCCACTTCGTGTACCTGATCTGGAAGGCGACCCATGACCGTCCGGTAACCCTTCTGGAGATGGAGCTGCAGGCGGAGATCGACAAGTTCATCCTGCTTTCCGGGTACTTTGCCGGTAGTTCCCGCCGCCTTGCGCCCGGCCAGTTGCGGCGCCTGCTGTTCAAGTCGGTTTCCTTTCACGGTAGCCTGGGCAGCGAGGAGCTGAAGCGTTACCACGAAGCCAACCGTTACGCCCATGCGTACTGCCGCCGGCTGGAATCCAGGTTTTTCAACAACCGCGGACAGGCGCCGCTGCTAAACGAGCTGCGGCGCTTTTACAGGCTCAGCAAGCGCGACAAGTTGAACCGCATCAGCCGCATTTAGACGGGTGAAGTGTGAGGAATTAGGGGTGAGGTGTAACTTGTTGCTAGTAGCTGCCGTTATTGACGCTTCATGGCGTCGAAGAAGTCGGCGTTGTTCTTGGTCGACTTCAGGCGTTCCAGCAGGAACTCCATGGCCGCCAGCGGCTCCATGGGGTGCAGCAGCTTCCTCAGGATCCAGATCTTCTGCAGTTCGTCCTTGCTGGTCAGCATTTCTTCCCGGCGCGTGCCGGAACGGTTGATGTTGATGGCGGGGTAGACGCGTTTCTCCGAAATCTCCCGGTCCAGGTGAAGCTCCATGTTGCCGGTGCCCTTGAATTCCTCGTAGATCACCTCGTCCATGCGCGAGCCCGTGTCGATCAGGGCCGTGGCAAGGATGGTGAGCGAGCCGCCTTCCTCGATGTTACGGGCGGCACCGAAGAAACGCTTAGGCCGTTGCAGGGCGTTGGCGTCGACGCCGCCAGTCAGGACCTTGCCGGAGGCGGGCACCACCGTGTTATAGGCGCGGGCCAGGCGGGTGATGGAGTCCAGCAGGATGACCACGTCCTTTTTGTGTTCGGTGAGGCGCTTGGCGCGTTCGATCACCATCTCCGCCACCTGGACGTGACGGCTGGCCGGTTCGTCGAAGGTACTGGAGATGACCTCGCCCTTGACCGAACGGGTCATTTCGGTGACTTCCTCGGGACGCTCATCGATGAGCAGGACGATGAGGTGGCATTCGGGATGATTGTGGGTGAGGGACTGGGCGATGGACTGCAGGATCATTGTCTTGCCCGCCTTCGGAGGCGAGACGATGAGGCCCCGCTGGCCCTTTCCGATGGGGGCCACCAGATCGATGATCCGCGGCGTCAGGTCCTCGGTGCTGCCGTTGCCGATTTCCAGCTTCAGGCGCTCCTCGGCGAACAGCGGGGTCAGGTTCTCGAACAGGATTTTGTTCTTGGCCTTTTCCGGCGGTTCGAAGTTGATCTCGGAGACCTTGAGCAGGGCGAAATAGCGTTCGCCGTCCTTGGGGGGGCGGATCTTGCCGGAGATGTTGTCGCCGGTCCTGAGGTTGAAGCGCCGTATCTGGCTGGGCGAGACGTAAATGTCATCCGGTCCGGCCAGGTAGGAACTGTCCGCGGAACGCAGGAAACCGAAACCGTCCTGAAGGATCTCCAGAACCCCGGAACCGTAAATGTCCTCGCCCTTCTTGGCCTGGGCCTTGAGGATTTCGAAGATGACGTCCTGTTTCCGGGAACGGGCCAGGCTGTCGAGACCGAGGCTTTCAGACAGGGTGATGAGTTCCGAGGCGGGCTGCTGTTTGAGTTCTGTAAGGTTCATAATTCCGTGTATGGGGCTGCCAGCTAACAATCAAGGTAATGGATACGCACGGGACTCCGCTGCGATCGGCTTGCGCTAAAGTATTATTGAGGGATCGGTGTAGACAGGTCTTCTAGTTATTTAATAAATTAGCACGTCAAAGGGGGTTCGTCCAGTATTTTTAGCCTCAAATAACGCTGTCGATAAAGGCGGACAACTGGGACTTGGAGAGCGCGCCGACCTTGGTCCCGGCGAGTTCACCCTGCTTGAAAATCATCAGGGTGGGAATGCCGCGCACGGCGTATTTCTGCGGCGTTTCCTGGTTCTCATCGATGTTGATTTTGGCGACGGTCAGTTTGCCCTGATATTCGTCGGCGATCTCGTCGAGGATTGGCGCAATCATCTTGCAGGGGCCGCACCATTCGGCCCAGTAATCCACAATGACGGGGGTGTCTGAATTCAGGACCTGGTCGTCGAATGTTGCGTCAGAGACATGAACAATTCGATCATTCATCAGTTGTCGGGGATCCGTGGTTGAAAGCAGGATAGGTATTTCATCAGAAAACGCCGATTGAATGCAAGCAGGCCCGCGGCCTCGAACGGGTAAACGGGAGCCCCGTTGCAACCGGGCAACAACACGCCGCGGCGGGTCCAATTGTCGCCGGCACAGGCACGTGTTTCAACACGAGCCGTCTGCCCCGTTCGCCGCGCCGTCGGTTAATGTGGACCCGATAATCTGCTATTCTCGGGCTTTACGCCACAGGGGTAACGATATGACTTTTCGCCGTAGTGGGCATGCGGGAATCAGACGGCTGGCACTGGGCCTGCTGATCCTGCTGGGGCTGTCCGCCTGCGGCCAGAAGGGGGACCTCTATCTCCCGGATGGAAACCAGGCCTCGCTGGTCAGGCCTGCGCATCACGCCTGACCTTCCATGCAGGCCTTCCATTACGTCGACGGGCGGCTGTATGCCGAGGACCTGCCCCTGGCCGATATCGCGGCCGAGTTCGGCACACCTGCCTATGTCTATTCCCGCCGCGCCATGGAACGTCACTGGCGCGCCTACGATACGGCATTTTCCGGCCGCGACCATCTCATCTGCTACGCCGTCAAAGCCAACGGCAACCTGGCGGTTCTGAACCTGCTGGCAAAACTGGGATCGGGCTTCGACATCGTCTCGGGCGGTGAACTGCAGCGCGTCCTGAAGGCCGGGGGGGAGGCGGGCAAGGTTGTTTTTTCCGGCGTCGGCAAGACCCGCAACGAACTGCGCCTTGCCCTGGAGGCCGGAATCAAGTGCTTCAACGTGGAATCCCGGGAGGAACTGCGACTGCTGGAAGCGGTGGCGGCGGAAACCGGCGCCACGGCCCCCGTCTCCATCCGGGTCAATCCCGACGTGGACGCCGATACCCATCCCTATATCGCCACCGGCCTCAAGGAGAACAAGTTCGGCATTCCCATCCGGGAGGCGCGGGATGTCTACGCCGAGGCCGGCGACCTTCCGCATATCGCGGTGGTGGGTATAGACTGCCATATCGGTTCCCAGATCACCGGACTGGGGCCGCACCGGGACGCCCTGGAGCGGGTCATGGCCCTGGCCGCGGAACTGGCCACGGCGGGTTTTGAGCTGCAGCATATCGACGCGGGCGGCGGGCTGGGCATCTCTTACCGGGACGAGAGCCCCCCATCGCCCGAGGCGCTGGTGAAGACCGTGTGCGAGGCCGTTCCCGATCCGGGGCTGGAGTTGCTGATCGAGCCGGGGCGGTCTATCGTGGGCAATGCCGGCGTTCTCCTGACCTCGGTGCTGTATCTCAAGGAAAGCGGCGGGAAACATTTCGCCGTGGTGGACGCCGGCATGAATGACTTGCTCCGGCCGGCCCTGTACGACGCCTGGCAGGCAATCCTCCCGGTCACCGTAGCCGCCGGCGTCGAGCCGCGGCACTACGACGTGGTGGGGCCGGTGTGCGAGAGCGGGGATTTCCTGGGGCGGGACCGCCGGCTGGCGCTACGGGAGACGGATCTCCTGGCGGTGGCGGGGGCGGGGGCCTACGGTTTTTGCATGAGTTCCAACTATAATGCCAGACCAAGGGCAGCCGAGATCATGGTGGACGGGGAACGCGGGCACCTGATCCGGCAGCGGGAGACCGTGGATGACCTCATGCGCGGTGAGGCGGTGCTGCCGTCGAATCGAAAATAAGACAGGAACGCACAAAAGTAGTGCATTTATAACAATAATGCACAGGCATAGTGCAAATAGAAGGCGGGATTGAGGGCTAACCTGCTGATTTTAACGGCATTTACCGCCCAAGGCGGGTGGCATGCTTCATGCAATTCATCAACGCGGACTCGGCACCGGCAAGGCCTCTGCGCGGGGACATGAGTGTGGCGAGACTTACTGACTGAATGCAACATTACATAGCGATAACGAGAAAGACCGAGGAGAGAGATTATGTCCAAAGAGAAAGTGCAGAAGCTGATCAAGGATCACGACGTGCGCTATATAGACCTGCGTTTTTGCGATACCCGGGGCAAGGAACAGCACGTGTCGATCCCTGCCAGCGTAGTGGATGACAGCTTTTTCGAGGACGGCAAGATGTTCGACGGTTCGTCCATTGCCGGATGGAAGGGGATCAACGAGTCCGACATGGTTCTGATGCCGGACCCCGAGAGCGCCGTCCTGGATCCGTTTTTTGACGACCCCACCGTCAACCTGCGCTGCGACGTGCTGGAGCCCACCACCATGCAGGGCTACGATCGCTGCCCCCGTTCCATCGCCAAGCGGGCGGAGGAATACCTGAAATCCACCGGCATCGCCGATGCCGTCTTCTTTGGTCCGGAACCGGAGTTTTTCATCTTCGATGACGCGCGCTGGGGCGACAACCTGAACAGCGCCTTCTACGAGATCGACTCCGAGGAAGGTAGCTGGAACAGTGACCGGCCTTTCGAGGAAGGCAACATCGGCCACCGTCCCGGCATCAAGGGCGGCTATTTTCCGGTGCCCCCGGTGGATTCCCTGCAAAACATCCGTTCCGCCATCTGTACCACCCTGGAAGAGATGGGCGTCCCGGTGGAAGTGCACCATCACGAGGTAGCCACCGCCGGCCAGGGCGAGATCGGTACCAAGTTCAACACCCTGGTGCGCAAGGCGGATGAGCTGCTGATCCTCAAGTACATCACCCTGAACGTCGCCCACGGTTTCGGCAAGACCGCGACCTTCATGCCCAAGCCGCTGGTAGGCGACAACGGCAACGGCATGCACGTGCACCAGTCCCTGTCCAAGGAGGGCAAGAACCTGTTTACTGGCGACAAGTACGGCGGCCTGTCGGAACTGGCCCTGCATTACATTGGGGGCATCTTCAAGCACGCCCGGGCCCTGAACGCCTTCACCAACTCCAGCACCAACAGCTATAAGCGCCTGGTGCCGGGCTTCGAGGCGCCGACCCTGCTGGCCTATTCCGCCCGCAACCGCTCCGCCTCCTGCCGTGTGCCCTGGGTCTCCAATCCCAAGGCGCGCCGCATCGAGGTGCGTTTCCCGGATTCCTGCGGCAATCCGTATTTCACCTTTGCCGCTATGATGATGGCCGGTCTGGACGGCATCCAGAATAAGCTCGATCCCGGCGCGCCGCTGGAGAAGGATCTGTACGATCTGGCGCCGGAGGAAGAGAAGGATATTCCCACGGTCTGCGCGTCCCTGGACCAGGCCCTGGAGGCCCTGGATAGGGACCGCGAGTTCCTGACCGCCGGCGGTGTGTTCACCGACGACATGATCGACGGCTATCTCGAGTTGAAGATGGAGGAGGTGACCCGCTTCCGCAGCACCACCCACCCGGTGGAATTTTCCATGTATTACAGTCTGTAAGCGGCGCAGGCGGCATCATGAAAAGCCCCCGCAAGGGGGCTTTTTTATTCTGAACCTAAGGATTGGGAAGGTTATCTAACATTGTGGGTCCATAACTGTTGGATTATGCTCACTGACATGCGCCTCGCAATACTGCTACTGCTGACAGCCCTGCTCCCGGCGGCCAACGCCGCCGATGTGTACCGTTCCGTCGACAAAAACGGCAACGTGGTGTTTTCCGACAAGCCGTCTGAGGGGGCTAAGAAGATCGAGATCCCGGATGCGCAGACCCTTAAAGCTCCTTCTGCCAGCCTCTCCAAAGGCAAGCCTCCCCCGGAACAACCGGGGCCGCGCTACAGCCAGGTGGCCATTACCCAGCCCGGCAACGACCAGGCACTGCGCCAGAATAACGGTGATATCACCATACATATCGCCGTCAGCCCGTCCCTGAAATCCGGAGACGTGATCAGCCTGGACATGGACGGCAAGGAAGTGGCCTCCGGGACCACCACCACCATCGCCCTGAAAAACGTGGACAGGGGGACCCATACCCTGCAGGCCAGGGTGATGAGCGAGGGCGGCCAGACCTGGGTGAGTTCCGATCCCGTTACCTTCCACCTGCTGCGCTATTCCATCATCAAGCCCAAACACCCCCC
>JARRRO010000067.1:0-6871 GCA_037380645.1 Gammaproteobacteria bacterium
CTGCAGAGCCGTCATGGAATCGACAACGGCTGCGGTGCCTTCGACATCCAGGCGGTATGTTCGGGGTTCAACTACGCCCTCACCGTCGACAATCAATTCATCAAGTCCGGCGCCAGTTCCCGCGCCCTGGTGATCGGCGCCGACTGCAATTCCAAGATCCTGGACTGGCAGGATCGGGGCACCTGCGTCCTGTTCGGCGACGGGGCCGGCGCCGTGGTCATCGAGGCCGGCGGGGAGCCGGGGCTCTATCACAGCCAGATCCACGCCGATGGCCGCTACGCCGACATGCTCAAGGTCCCCTCCGGCGTCTCCCACCCCACCGGCGACCCCCACGTGCGCATGCACGGCGGCGAGGTGTTCAAATTCGCCGTCAACATCATGGGCCGTATGGTGGAGGATGTCCTGGCGGCCACCGGCATGCGCAAGAACGACATCGACTGGCTGGTCCCCCACCAGGCCAACCGGCGCATCATCGCCGCCACCGCGAAAAAACTGGGGCTGTCCATGGACAAGGTCATCCTGACCCTGGGTGAGCACGGCAATACCTCCGCCGCCTCCATCCCCCTGGCGCTGGACATCGGCATCCGCGACGGGCGCATCCGGCGCGGCGACCTGCTGCTGATGGAAGCCGTGGGGGGCGGATTCACCTGGGGAGCAGGCCTGCTCAGGTATTGAAGCGGTATTTCAGAACGGCCATCCCATGCGCGTCAAAAATAACCTCTCCTTCGTATTTCCCGGCCAGGGCTCCCAGGGCATCGGCATGCTGTCGGCACTGGCGGGGGAGAGTCCCCTGATCAGGGAGACCTTTACCGAGGCATCCCGGATCCTGGGTTACGACCTCTGGGAGATCACCCAGAACGGTCCCGAGCAGGAACTGAACCGCACCGCCGTGACGCAGCCGGCCCTGCTCACCGCCGGCGTCGCCGTCTGGCGCCTGTGGCAGTCCCGCAACGGCCCCGTCCCCGCCCTCCTGGCCGGTCACAGCCTGGGAGAATACACGGCCCTGGTCTGTGCCGGCGCCATCCCCTTCGGGGAGGCGGTCAGCCTGGTGCAGGACCGGGGCCGGGCCATGCAGTCCGCCGTGCCGGAAGGCAGCGGTCTGATGGCGGCCATCCTGGGTCTGGATGATGAGCGGGTAGAGACGATCTGCCGCGAGGCGGCGGAGGAGCAGTTAGTGGCCACGGCCAACTACAATGCACCGGGGCAGGTGGTCATCGCCGGTCACCGGGAGGCGGTGGAACGGGCCATAGGCCTGGCCCGGGAAATGGGGGCGAAACGGGCTATCCCCCTGTCCGTCAGCGTGCCGTCACACTGCGCCCTGATGCAGGAGGCGGCACAAGTGTTCGCCGAGCGGATAGAACAGGTCGGCTTCGCGGACGCCGCCATCCCCGTGCTCCAGAACGTGGACGCCGTGCGCCGCAAGCGCGGCGCTGACATCAAGGCGGCCCTTGTACGGCAGTTGTACGAACCGGTACGCTGGGTCGAAATCATAAATAAAATGAAGGCGGAGGGGATCGACACCGTCGTCGAGAGCGGCCCGGGCAAGGTCCTGACCGGCCTTATCAAGCGCATCGATCGGGACATCAGCGGATTCGCTGTCAACGATACCCCATCGCTGGAAACGGCATTGCAGGAGGCGAATAAATGAACATTGATCTGACGGAACAGACGGCGCTGGTCACCGGCGCCAGGCGCGGCATCGGCCGGGCCATCGCCCGGGGCCTGGGCCATTCCGGGGCTGCCGTCATCGGCACCGCCACCACCGAGGAGGGCGCCGGGCGCCTGCAGGAGGAACTGGCGGAGGAGGGCGTCCAGGCGACGGGACGGGTGTTGAACGTGACCGATCCGGCCTCGCTGGAGAGGCTGGCGAAATACCTGGCCGAGGCCGGGCTTGCCCCCACCATCCTGGTGAACAACGCCGGCATCACCCGGGACAATCTTATGCTGCGCATGAAGGACGAGGAGTGGGAGCAGGTCATCAACACCGACCTGAACTCCATCTACCGCGTCAGCAAGATCTGCCTGCGCGGGATGGTGAAGGCGCGCTACGGACGCATCATCAACATCACCTCGGTGGTGGCCCTCTCGGGCAACGCCGGCCAGACCAACTACGCCGCGGCCAAGGCGGGGATCATCGGATTCACCCGCTCCCTGGCCAAGGAGGTCGGGAGCCGCGGTGTTACTGTCAACGCCGTCGCCCCCGGTTTCATCCGCACCGACATGACCGAAAACCTGGATAAGGATCAAAAACAGATGCTGCAGCAACAGATCGCGCTGGGTCGGCTGGGGGAAGCAGTGGAAGTCGCCAATGCGGTTGTGTTTCTCGCCTCACTCGAGGCCGCTTATATTTCCGGCGAAACCATCAACGTCAACGGGGGTATGTATATGGCCTGACCACGCCTATTAATTGAATTAACTGTATAAAATAACTGGTTGTTTAAAAACAATATTGCAATCGAAAAATTATCTGGCTTGCAAGTTGTTTTCAATTCACTAAACTTACACTCGCACTTCGGTGCCTATACCGAATAGGGAGGTAGAATAAACCATGAGTAGTGTTGAAGAACGAGTGAAGAAAATCGTCGTCGAACAACTGGGCGTAAAGGAAGAAGAAGTCACTACTGAAGCATCATTCGTTGATGACCTGGGGGCCGATTCACTGGATACGGTCGAATTGGTGATGGCACTGGAAGAGGAGTTCAAGACAGAGATTCCGGACGAAGAGGCGGAAAAGATCACCACAGTACAGCAGGCCATCGACTACATTAATGCCAATCTGGAATAAATCGACGTTTCCATCCACTCCAAGGCCGCAGCATTAAAGCGGCCTTTTTCATTTATCCATAGCGGGATTATCTTGTGAGCAAACGTCGCGTTGTGGTCACCGGTCTGGGCCTGGTTACCCCGGTCGGGAATTCGGTTGCAGATACGTGGCGCAATATTACTGCCGGGGCCAGCGGCATTACCCCAATCACCCACTTCGACACCACCGGCTTTTCGGTCCGTATCGGTGGTTCCATCCGTGGTCTGGACCTGGAGCAGTACATCCCGAAAAAAGATCAGCGTAAGATGGATCCTTTCATTCATTACGGTATGGCGGCCGGCATCCAGGCTTTCGAGGATTCCGGGATTGAAGTGACCGCGGAAAATGCTCACCGCATCGGGGTCGCCATCGGCTCCGGCATCGGCGGTTTGCCGGGGATCGAAAAGGCCACGCAGATACTCATGGACGGCGGGCCCCGGCGGATCTCCCCCTTCTATGTCCCCAGCAACATCATCAACATGATCTCCGGCCACCTGTCCATACGCTACGGCCTGAAGGGACCCAACATTGCCATCGTCACCGCCTGTACCACCGGCACCCACAACATCGGCGACGCCGCCCGCATCATCGAGTACGGTGACGCCGACGTCATGGTGGCCGGCGGTGCTGAGATGGCCTCCAGCCCCACCTGCCTGGCCGGTTTCGCCAACGCCAAGGCCCTGTCCATGCGCAACGAGGATCCTCAGCGCGCCAGCCGCCCCTGGGATCGGGACCGCGACGGTTACGTCCTCAGCGACGGCGCCGGGGTCATGGTGCTGGAGGAATACGAGCACGCCCGGCGCCGCGGCGCCGACATCCTCGCCGAGATCATCGGCTACGGCATGAGCGCCGACGCCTATCACATGACCCTGCCCGCGCAGGACGGAGAGGGGGCGGCGCATTGCATGCAGAACGCCCTGCGCAACGCCGGCATCAATCCTGAAGACGTGGACTACATCAACGCTCACGGCACCTCCACCCCCGCCGGGGATACGGTGGAGAACAACGCCATCAAACACGTCTTCGGCGATCAGGCCTACCGCCTGGCAGTCAGCTCCACCAAGTCCATGATCGGCCACCTGCTGGGGGCCGCGGGGGGTGTGGAGGCGGTATTCTGCGTCCTGGCCATGCGCGACAAGGTGGCCCCGCCCACCATCAACCTGGATCATCCGGATCCGGACTGCGATCTGGATTACATTCCCCATGAGGCGCGCAGCATGGAGATCAACATCGCCCTGTCCAACTCGTTCGGGTTCGGCGGCACCAACGGCTCCCTCATTTTCCGCCGGATCTGAGCACCTCCGGATGGCGAAGTTTCTGCTGAACGGACAACCCGGAGAAGCGCTGCCCCTGACGGACCGGGCCATCCACTACGGCGACGGGGTCTTCGAGAGCATCGCTGTCGTGGACGGCGCCTTGTTGTGTTGGGAGGAGCACCTGCGGCGCCTGCACCACGGCTGCACCCGCCTGGCCATCCCGCCGCCGGCGGCGGAGACCCTGCGCGCGGAGGCGGACAGTTTGCTTCCGGCCCGGGGCCGGGCGGTGCTCAAGATCATCGTCAGCCGCGGCCAGGGCGGCCGCGGCTACCAGTCCCCCGAGTCCGTGACGCCAACCCGCCTACTGGGCCTTTACGACTGGCCCGACTATCCTGAAACACTGTATCGTAACGGCGTCACCTGCACGCTGTCCCGCGTCCGGCTCGGGCATGTCCCGGCCCTGGCGGGCATCAAGCATCTCAACCGCCTGGAGCAGGTTCTGGCGCGGGACGACGTCACCGCCAGGGGTTTCCGGGAGGGACTCGTGCTGGATCTCGACGGGAACGTTATCGAGGGAACCATGAGCAATCTGTTTCTCATCAAGGACACCACCCTGATTACACCGGACGTGGACAAATGCGGCGTGGCCGGCATTATCCGCCACCTGATCCTGGAACGCGTCCTGGAGTGGGGCCTCAAACCGCAGGTGCGACTGCTCAGCGTGGATGATGTCAGGAGTGCGGAGGAGCTGTTCCTGTGCAACAGCATCCTGGGGATATGGCCGATCACGGGCCTGGAAAACCAGGCCTGGACAGTGGGGCCGTATACGCGCGCTATTATGGACAGTCTTACCGGGGACGGCCAGATCGCCGGGCCATGAGGCGGAAACTGCTGATCTCGGCCGTGGTCCTGCTGCTGGCGGCCGTGTCTGCCGGCGTCTGGATCAACCGGGCGATGCAGCATCAGCTGCACGCCCCCATGAACGTCTCCGGTGAGGCCACCCTGGTGGTGAAACCGGGGATGAGCCTGACCACCATCGGCCGGCGGCTGGCACAGCGGGGCTGGCTGTCCCATCCCTATTACTTCATTCTCAAGGTCAGGCTGAAGGGACTGTCCAGGCGGATCAAGGCCGGCGAATACAGCGTCAAACCGGGCATGACCCCGCTACAGCTGCTGGATAAGCTGATCACGGGCAAGGTAATCCAATATTCCCTGACCATCCCGGAAGGCCTGACCTTTCGCGAGATCATGCAGCTGGTAGAGGCGCAGCCTGAACTGCGCCACACCCTGCCGGATGACCGGCCGGCGACGGTGATGCAGGCCATAGGCGAACCGGGTCAGTCGCCGGAGGGGCGTTTCTACCCGGATACCTACTATTTCCCCCGCGGCACCACCGACGTGGAGTTTCTGCGCCGGGCCTACCTGACAATGAGCCGGGTGCTGGCGGAGGAATGGCAGGCCCGGGACACGGGGCTGCCTTATAAAAAACCCTACGACGCCCTGATCATGGCCTCCATCATCGAAAAGGAGACGGCCGTCCCCGAGGAGCGCGAACGCATCGCCGGCGTGTTCGTGCGCCGCCTGGAGCGGGGCATGCGGCTGCAGACCGACCCCACCGTGATCTACGCCCTGTAAGAAGTACGACGGCGATATCCGCCGCCGCGATCTGGCCACCCAATCCCCCTACAACACCTACGTACACGCCGGCCTGCCGCCCACCCCCATCGCCGCACCGGGGCGCGAGTCCATCCACGCGGCGCTGCATCCGGAACCGGGCAACGCGTTATACTTCGTCTCTCGCGGCGACGGCACCCATGAATTTTCCAGCACCCTGGAAGAACACAATCGCGCCGTCGCCAAGTACCAGCTCAACGGCAGCCACAAGCCACAAGCTACTGGCAACAAAAATGCCACTAGCCACAAATAGCAGTCCACGATTCACGAATTACGACACGATTCACCAGTTACTACAGCAATGAAATCCGGATTGTTTATAACACTGGAGGGCATTGAAGGGGTCGGTAAGACCACCCATGCCGATTTTATCCGAGGCATGCTCGAGCAGGCCGGCCACGTCGTGCGCCAGACCCGCGAACCCGGCGGCACCAACCTGGGGGAGGCGATCCGAACCCTGCTGCTGGATGGCGGGGACACGGCCATCGGGGATACGGCGGAACTGCTGCTGATCTTCGCCGCCCGCGCCCAGCACCTGGAGGAGATCATCCGGCCGGCCCTGGCCCGGGGCGAGATCGTCCTCTGCGACCGGTTTACCGACGCCACCTATGCCTACCAGGGCGGCGGCCGGGGCATTGCCCGGGAACGCATCGCCGCCCTGGAGGCCTACGTCCAGAACGGCCTGCGGCCGGATCACACCCTGCTGTTCGACGCCCCGGTGGCTACCGGCCTCGCGCGCGCCGATCGGCGCCACGGCAAGGCCGACCGCTTCGAGAACGAAGCCACGCACTTCTTCGACCGGGTGCGCCAGGCCTATCTGGAACTGGCCGAGGCGGAACCCGGCCGTGTCCACCCCATCAACGCCGATCAGCCCCTGGCTCAGGTGCAGGAGGAGGTGCGGGTATTATTAAAGGAGTTGTCGCTGTGCTGAGTCCGTATCCCTGGCAGGACCGGCAGTGGCGGCAACTGCTGTCCGCCCTGGAGCAGGACCGCCTGCCCCACGCCCTGCTGCTGGCCGGCGCCGACGGTCTCGGCGTGGGACACTTCGCCCGTGCCCTGGCGGCGCGCCTCCTGTGCACCGGGGGAACCGGGGAAGAAGCCTGCGGGGCATGCAAATCCTGCCTGCTGTTCGCTGCGG
>JARRRO010000068.1:0-6867 GCA_037380645.1 Gammaproteobacteria bacterium
GGGGCGATACCGCCCTGAACGCATTGAAATCAAAGGGGTTAAGTATTATTGCAGACAAGGTCGAGGATGCGGCTGCGCTGACCGAGGCCATCAGTACCGGCGCCGATTACGCCATGGGGCCATTTGTTGGCGAACCCGTTGAGCAAATTGATAACCAGGCCAATATAGAATCTTTTGAAATTGTATGAAAATGGGTTAACGTATGTACGGGGATAAAGAGGGCTCTACCGGGAAAAACCGGCGAGGGTTTGATCAAGGTGGGGGCTGATTAAAAATGAAAGCCAAACGGCTGGGGGACTACCTGATCTGTTCCCCGGCAGTCCTTAAAAATGCGGTAAAAAAACAGGGGCAGCGCCTGAAACGGCGTCTGGCCCCCAAGCACATTGGTGAAATTCTCCTGGAAGACGGCCTGATCAGCCAGGACGAGCTGGAGGCGGCCGTCCGCAAGCAGCGCGTCGACAGGCTGCGCGCCAGCCCCGTCTTCAGCATGCTGTCCGAGGCCGAGCTGGCCGCTATCAGCACCCGCTTCGTCGAAGTCGCCGTGGAGGCGGGCGAACAGTTCATCATCCAGGACGAATCGGACCCGACCCTGTACATCCTCGCCAAGGGCAAAGTAGAGGTCTACCGCACCGGCCTGGACGGCACTCTCATCCATCTCGCCTATGTCGAGCCCTTCGAGCCCATCGGGGAAATGGGCTATTTCCAGGGCGGCATCCGCACCGCCTCGGTCAGGGCGGTAGAACACAGTGAACTTCTGCGCGCCAATTACTCCGCCCTCACCCACTACTTCGAGTATGTGCCCCGCGTCGCTCATGAATTCATGCGCATCGTGGAACAGCGCCGCATGGCCACCGAGGAGATCATGCAGGAAGCCTCGTAACGGCAGTGAGTAGTGAATAATTATGAAGTAAAAGTAACCCTATCGATTTTACCTGTCCCCATAGACCATTCACTACTTACTATTCACTCTATTTTCCGGTAGCGCAGACCCCGCGATATCGTCAACCGCTCCAGCAGTTCGAACAGGCCTTGCACCAGCAGGGCCAGAACGGCGGCGGGGATGGCCCCCTCCATGATCAGCCCCACGTCATCCAGCCGGATCCCGGTCAGCACCGGCTGGCCATAGCCGCCTGCCCCGATCAGGGCACCCAGGGTGGCGGTGCCGATGTTAATCACCGCCGAGGTCTTGATCCCGGCCAGGATGGAGCGCAGGGCCAGCGGCAGTTCCACCAGTCGCAGGCGCGCCCCGGCCGGAAGGCCCAGCGCCACCGCCGACTCCTGCAGCGGCACGGGAATGTCGTGCAGACCGCTGTAGGTATTGCGGATGATGGGCAGCAGGCTGTACAGAAACAGGGCCGCGATGGCCGGCACGGCGCCGATGCCGAACAACGGGATCATGAACACCAGCAGGGCCAGTGCGGGAATGGTCTGGATCACGCCCGCCAGTCCCAGCAACGCCTGCCCCAGACGCCGGCGGCTGGCGGCGAGCACGCCCAGCGGCACGGCGATGAGTATGGCAGCGGACAGGGATATCCCCACCAGGATCAGGTGATCCACGGTATTTCGCTTCAGGCGGTCCAGGCGTGAGACCGCCGGCGGCGCCGGGGCACCGGCGGCGCTCCCGAATTCCTTGGCGATGAAGCCGGCGGCGACCCGCGACTCCGGTTGATGCCGAAGCTTGACCGCCGCGTTGAGGCCGGTCATGGTGTCTTCACTGATGCGCCCCTCCAGCTTGCGCAGGCGGGCAAAGGCATGGGGATGCCGCTGCTCGGCGTCCAGGCGGTACACATACACGGCGTCATAGTCGGGGAAATAATGCTTGTCGTCGACCAGCGGCCGGATGTCGTAATAGCGGATCTCCGCGTCGGTGGCATAGAGATCGATCACATCCAGGCGGCGGGCTGCGAGGCCGCGGTAGGCCAGGTCGTGGTCCAGGCCGCGGACGTTCTTCTGCACCAGGTGGTAATACTGTTTCAGACCGGGCCAGCCGTCTTCGCGATCCATGAATTCATTGCTGAAGCCGAAACGCAGCTGCGGATAGCGGTTCAGATCCGAGATGGTACGTATGCCCAACTGCCTCGCACGGTCCCAGGCCATGCCGAGGATATAGGTGTTGTTGAAACCCAGGGAGCGGGTCATGCCGAGGCCACGGCGCTTCAGCATCTCTCGCAGCTGCGCCTCGCCCGAGATGGCCGTGCCGGCGAAGATCTCCTTGCGCAGGGTGCCGGTATATTCGGGGTAGACGTCGATATCCCCCTTGAGCAGGGCGTCCCAGAGGACGCGGGTGCCCCCCAGTTCGTGCCGGTGCTTCACCTCAAGGCCGCCACGCGCCAGCATCTGTTGCGCCATATCCCCGAGTATCACGCTCTCCGTGAACTTCTTGGAACCCACCGTCAGCGCGGCGGCCTCACTGCCGCTCCAGCCCGTCAGCAGGGTCAGTGCGACGCCCACGGTAGCGAGGAGCCGGATCACGGCGCCTCCCCGGAAGGGGCCGGGCGCTGGGCCTGCACGAAGCGACGCACGAAATCCCCGGCGGGCCGGGCCTCCAGGTCCCGGTATGTGCCCTGCTGCACCACCCTGCCCTCGCGCAGCAGGACCAGGGTATCGGCCAGGTAGGCGGCCTCGCCCAGGTCGTGGGTGACGAACAGCACCGTCTTGCCCAATTGCCGGAACACGGACTTCATGTCCCGCTGCAGGTCAAAGCGGATCATGGGGTCCAGGGCGGCGAAGGGTTCGTCCATGAGCAGGACTTCCGGGTCCAGCATTAGCGCACGCATCAGGCTCACCCGTTGCCGCTGTCCGCCGGACAGTTCCGCGGGATAGCGCCCGAGCAGATCCACCTCCAGCTTGACCAGCCGCGCCAGTTCCGTCACCCGGTCGGCGATGCGCGGTTTGCTCCAGCGCAGATGCCTGGCCATGACAGTGACGTTCTCCCGGGCCGTCATGTGCGGGAACAGGCCGCCGTCCTGGATCACGTAGCCGATGCGGCGGCGCACCGACGCCAGGTTCTGCATGACCACAGCGGTCCCGTCGAAGAACACCGTACCGCTGTCCGGTCGGACCAGGCCGATGATCATACGCAGGATGGTGGACTTGCCGCAGCCGCTGGGACCGATTAGCACGGTCGTGCCGCCTTTTTCCACCGTCAGGGACAAGGGCTGCACGGCCACATGGTCACCGAAACGCTTGCTGATGTTCTGCAGGGCGAGCATACCGTTAAGATTACTTCAGCTGCCGGATCCGGTAACGGATACGACCGGTCCGAACGGCCCGTCCCAGGTCCGGGCTGCCCAGGATGCGAGACCGCAGCGCCCGGCTGCCGGTGTTAATGCCGGTGAAGGCGCCCACGCAGTTGTCCAGCCGGGGCGTGGTCAGCCGGAACCGGGATCGGAAACGCCGGCGGAAATGATCCGCGGTGACGAGCGCCGAGCTCAGCATTTCCCCGCGTGAGGCGAAATTGACGGTCAGCAGGCCCCCCGGCCGCAGGTGGCGCAGCAACAGCTCCGCCCAGCCACCGTCCACAGGGATCGCCCTGACCGGTTCGTCCCCTTCGTTGACGAAGAGATCATCGATGATCATGTCGAAGGCACCGCCCCTATAGCCCCGCAGCCATTCCCGCGCCTCGGCACGGACGCATCGAATGGCCGGCCCCGCATTGCCGAAGAATTTTTCCCCCAGGTACAGGTGAACGGCATCGGATTCTATGCCGATGATCTCCTCCGCTGCCAGCAGGCGCTCCAGCTGCCGCAGTACCACCCCGCCGCCGACGCCCAGCACCAGGATGCGCCGGATATCGCCGGGGCGGTAAAACCAGGCCGGCAGTATCAACAGGTCCCAGACGCTGCCGGTGAAGATCTGCGCCGGGTTAAACTCGCTGTGACAGACACCATTGGTGTACAGCCGGCGAGTCCTGCCTGCCGATCTGATCTCATAGTGGTTCTCAGCGATGGTTTTCTGCCAGAGTATAGCCATGCAGGAGTGACTGGGTAATTGTTCTAATGGGGAAACCCGCCCGGCCTCGCGCCATCTTTTCCTGTAGCGCTAACCGGGGAGTGTTATAGTAACAGGAAATTCCCGCCTGCGTTCCCGCCACCCATCCCCGTGTTCCGGGAATGCCCGCCGCAGGGTCGGGACGCTCCCCGGGCCTGCCGTCGCCGTATTTCCGCATCGGCCTGCGATGACCGGCGGGGATCGAAAGCCACGGTGCCCGGTAAACACATGATGGAGGAATGAATGCAGGCATACCAGCGGAGGACTCGACTATATCCAGCCATGCCGTCACTGTCGGTGGCCGCGGCCGCTGAAACCGGCGCAGAGCCGGTGATCGACGACGGCAGTCTCTTCCGCGGTCCCCAATCAGGTAATCTCACACTTTTCAAGGAACGGTCCCCATGCCCCAAAACAAAATCTACGTCAGTAACATGCCCTTCAGCCTCTCGCAGACCGAACTCGAATCCGCCTTCGCCGAATACGGCGACATCGAGCAGGTCAATCTAATTACCGACAAACATTCCGGGCAGCCGCGCGGTTTCGCCTTCATTACCTTCGCCAGGCAGGTCAGTGCCGAGAACGCCCTGGCCATGGACGGAGCCGAGTTCAAGGGCAGGAAGCTCCATGTCAGTATGGCGAAGGAAAAGGACAGCAGGCGCAGTCGGCGCGGTCATCGCCGCTGATCCCCGGCCCACGGCGGTATGAACAGGCCGGCGGTGCGCTGCTATACTCACGCATCATGACCTTCGACAAGCCGCTGCTGCAAGCCATCCTCATCCGGCGCTACAAGCGGTTTCTCGCCGACGTGGAGTTAGCGGACGGCACCGTGATCACCGCCCACACCCCCAACACCGGCTCCATGCTGGGCTGTTGCACGCCCGGATCAAAGGTGTGGCTGAGCGAATCTGACAAGCCCGGGCGTAAATACCGCCACGGCTGGGAACTGGTGGAGGCCTCCCCGAAGATACTGGTGGGGATCAACACCGGCCTGGCCAACGCCCTGGTCAGCGAGGCCGTCACCGGTGGCGTTATCACCGAATTGCAGGGATATGCCGGCCTGCGCCGCGAGGTCCCCTACGGCAACGAGAACAGCCGCATCGATATGCTGCTGGAGGACGGGCCGCAGCCCGACTGCTACGTGGAGGTCAAGAACGTCACCCTGGCCGAGGATGACATCGCTTATTTTCCCGATGCCGTCAGCAAACGGGGCAGTAAGCACCTGCGTGAGCTTGAGGCCGTGTGCCGGCAGGGCGGGCGCGGCGTCATCGTCTTCTGCGTGCAGCGCGAGGACGCTGTGGAGTTCAGGCCGGCGGATCACATAGACAGCGAATACGGCGCAACCCTGAGGCGCGCCCTGGACGGCGGCGTCGAGGCCCTGGCCTACAGGGCCAGGGTCAGCGAGCGCGCGGTCACCCTGGAGGCGCCGCTGCCGGTGGTAACGCCGTAACCCCGCCATGAAAACGCAGCAAGGGGAAGCGCGCATTATTCTCGGCGTCAGCAGCTGTCTGCTGGGGGAGAAAGTGCGCTACAACGGCGACCACAAGCGCGACCGTTATCTTACCGACGTCCTCTCAAGCTATTTCGACTTCCGGCCGTTCTGCCCGGAGGTGGCAATAGGCCTGGGGGTGCCGCGCCCCACCCTGCGCCTGGAGGGGGCGGTTAACGCACCGCGGGCCGTCATACAGGATGAAGGACGCCGTGACGTCACAAAGGAGCTGGCCCGCTACGGGCGCGATGTCGCCGCGGCGGCCCGGGACATCAGCGGCTACATCTTCAAGTCGCGCTCCCCCAGCTGCGGCATGGAAAGGGTCAGGGTCTACGACCGCAACGGCAGCCCCTCGGCGACCGGTGCCGGCATCTACGCCGGCGCCCTGATGCAGGCCCGGCCACTGCTGCCGGTGGAGGAGGAAGGGCGTCTGAACGACGCGGATCTCAGGGACAACTTCCTGGAACGGGTCTTCGTCTACGCCCGCTGGCAGGAGCTGAACCGCGGCCGGGTACGGGTCCGGGACCTGGTGCGCTTTCACACCCAGCACAAGTTCCTGATCATGTCCCATGACCAGGAAACCATGCGCGCCCTGGGCCGTCTGGTGGCGGGCGCCGCGGATGATCTGCCACGGGCCCGGGAGGATTACATCACGCGGCTGATGCGGGCCCTGAAGAAACCGGTCTCGCGTTCCGGACAGACCAACGTCCTGCAGCATGTCGCGGGATTCCTGCGTGACGGCCTGGACCCCGCGGACCGCGAGGAACTGAGGATCACTATAGAGGAATACCGCCGCAGCGAGCTGCCCGTCATCGCCCCCCTCACCCTGATCCGCCATCACCTGCGGCGGCGTCCCGACGATTTCCTAGAACAACAATATTTCCTCGAAACCCGCCCGGCCGCCATAGATACACGACGTCGCTAGGAATTACTGCAGGAGCCTCTCCAAAAAGATTGGCAACAGAGGAACACAGAGGGAAATAAACACAGTGAATAGTAAGTAGTAAATAGTGAATGGAAAAAGCCTGCAGCCGAAATCAATTCGACGGATCCACACTACTCACTACTAACTATTTAATAATCACTTTTACCACTCTGTGATCTCTGTGTCTTCTGTGGCTCAATTTCCGTTCAGGGATACCGTTGAGATTCAGGCCTTGCCGGCATTCCCCCAGGGGTCTTCGTCGGTATTCACCAGGCGGCCGCATTCGAAGTCAAAGCGCACCATGTCGGCGAAGGTGTCGTCCATGAGCCTTTCATAATCCGGGAACAGTTCCGCCTCCAGCCTGGCCTCGGGCTCCTCTCTTGAGCGTGTGCGCGGGTTGCGGCCATTGAGAGCGCAGCAGTCCTTGTAGGGCTGGATGGAGATGTCATAGGTGTCAATACGCCGG
>JARRRO010000069.1:0-10408 GCA_037380645.1 Gammaproteobacteria bacterium
GCGCCCGTCGGTTTCGACGGTGAAGGAGATGGCGACCGGGACATCGCAGGTCCTGGCCGCGCGGACGATGCCCACGGATTCCTCTACGTTGGTCATGGTAATGGCCGAGACCAGGTCCGCGCCCGTCTCCGCGTATACCCGCACCTGGGGCAGGTGGTAGGCCTCCGCTTCCTCCGTGGTCATGATCCGCTCCGGCTGGTAGCCGTCGTAACGCGGGCCGACGCAGGCGCTGATGACCACCTGGGTTCCCGCACCTGTGTATTCCCCGGCCAGCTTCTGCAACAGCACGATGGACTTGCGGGTCAGCGCCTGGAGCTCCTCGTCGCTGTAACCGATACGCCGGGACCAGTCCGGATTGGCGCGCCAGGTGGGGCTCTCCAGGAGCAGGCCGACGCCATATTGCTTCGCCAGGCGGGCATAGCGGTCGTAGTAATCCTTCAGTATCGCCTCGCCCGCCTCATCCTTGAGCAGGTCGAAGGCGGCAAAGCAGGGCAGATCGACCCCCTGTTGGAAAACCAGGGTGGTCTCCATCCCGCCGTCTGTCAGGAACAGGCTGCCCTGCTGCTGGGGCAGGGGTGTGTTGAAACGTGTCATGGTGATGTACCTCCGCTTTGCTGATTTGTGACGGTATCAAGTCTAGGGCGGGGCGGTGACTTTACTACTACAAAAAATGTAGTATTGGGCTATAAATTATGTAGCGGGGTGCCGTGCATGTATAACTATCGCGACTACTGTCCCATTGCCAAGGCGGCGCAAGTCCTGTGCGAGCGCTGGACCGTTTTGATAATCCGGGAGTTAATGGACGGCTGCACTCGTTTCAACGAGTTCCAGCGCTACCTGCCCCGTATCTCGCCGACCCTGCTCAAGGACCGCCTGCGCACGCTCGAAGACAACGGCCTGATTATACGCAAGAAAATACCGGGACAGCGGGGCCACGAATATCATCTCACCGCCGCCGGGCAGGAACTGGAACCCATCCTCATGGAACTGGGCGCCTGGTCGCTGCGCTGGATTTACGAAGGCATGTCTGAAGAGGAGGTGAACGTCGACGCCCTGATGCGGGATGTCGCGCACCGCATCGTCGTCGACAAGCTGCCGCGAGGCAGGACGGTGCTGCACTTCCGTTTCCCGGAACTGGAAAAGTCGTCGGAATGGTACCTGGTCGTGGAAGACGGCAAGGTCGAGCTCTGCGACGACAACCTCATGATTGACGTGGACGTGTATTTTACCGCCAGTCTTAAGACCATGGCCGAGGTATGGCTGGGGAACAGGAGTCTTAAAGCGGCCATGGACAGCGGGGACCTGAAAGTCGTCGGCCCGCGGCACTACCTGAAAACCCTGGGCAGGTGGCATAATGAAAATAAAAATGCCATCTTTCCCTGTTATTCTACTATTCAGGAGTAATGCATGAACTGGTCTCAGGCTGGCTCGATTGCAGACGTTGTCAGCGGCATAGCCGTTATCATATCCCTCATTTATCTCTCTATACAGATTCGGGACAATACAAAAGCAGCAAGGGCTAACGCGTTTCAGGGAGTTATAAGATCAGAAATGGAATTGGCAGCAGTGTTCATTGAGAACGCCGCAATCTGGGACAAGGTCGTGCAAGGGAAGACTATCGCCGATGGTGAGGAAATGCGTATAGCAATCATGCTCTATAACATGTTTATGCTCGATACGGTGCGCAGATACCGGCAATATTCTATCGGATATCTCGAGGCCCAGGCATGGGAAGCACGGCGCAAGACCCTGCCGTCAATTGTGAAACTCCCGATTTTCAAGGAATGGCGAAAATCGTATGGAGCGCACGGGCAGGCAGCGGACTTTCTGGAATTGCTGGATGATCTCGCTTCAAGACCCGACGGACAATAACAAGCATAATCTTTAATTGCCTTAGCAGCGCTTGATCCCGTGCAGGGTAGTAGGTGCCAGTTCCCGCACCAGGTGCAGGAAGTGCTCCACCCAGGGCGGGGCCTCGGTCCGGGTCGCGGCGTAGAGGCGGCACCACAGTCCGTTCTTGCCCAGGGGCAGGGCGCGGATGTAGCCCTGCTCCACCTGGGGCTGCACGGTCCAGTTGGGAAGCATGGCCAGGCCGCGCCCACTGGCCACCAGCTGGATGATCACCAGGGTCAGTTCCGCGGTACGCCGCGACGGGGGTTCCACGCCGGCGGGCCTTAAAAAGCGGCGGATGCCGTCCAGCATCTCGTCATCCACCGGATAATGGATCAGGGGCTCCGTGGAAAAATCCTCCGGCTTCATATAGGGCCGCCCGGCCAGCACGTGGCGCGGCGAGCAGCAGCCCACCATCTCAAAATCGAACAGGGCGTGGTATTCGACGCCCTTCCGGTTGTCCGGCTCGGTGTGCACGGCGAGATCCGCCTCGCCGTCCAGCAGCAGGGCAACCGGATCCGGGGTAAGGCCTGAGAGCAGGTCCTGTTCTACCTCCGGCCATTCGCTCAGTAGCCGGTCCATGGCCGGCATCAGCCAGTCGAAACAGCTGTGGCATTCCACCGCGATGCGCAGGGTACCTGCGGAGCCACCGGCGATGCGGGAGATGTCCCGGTCGGCCTGCTCCAGCCGCCCCAGCACCTCCCGGGCCAGGTTCAGCAGGCGTTCCCCGGCGGGGGTGAAGCGCAGGGGCTGGCTCTTGCGCTCGAACAGGGTGACGCCGTAGTGCTCCTCCAGGAACTTGAACTGCTGAGAAAGGGCGGACTGGGTCAGGTGCAGGTGGCGGGCCGCCCTGGAGAGGGCGCCCATTTCGGCCAGGGCGTTGATGGCCCGCAGGTGGCGGATTTCCAGGGGTGAGGCCATAAGCGATATTAACGATTATCTTTAAAAAATGTTAATTGAATTTACTTTACCGGAGCCTATGATCATAAGCATCAGTAAATAGTAATATTAAATTAGATTAATTCAACTTAATTTAGACTTAACTGGCTACCCAGCCTGAAGGACAGGAAGCACGTTTATGCAAGCCAAGGCAACCGGCCAGCCCATCAACAAGCTGCTGCACTCCAGGGCCACGCCCATTCGCGGTCAACTCTCTGTTTCCTTTGAGTTTTTCCCGCCGGCCACCGAGGAGATGCAGCGCAAGTTGTGGCACTCCATAGAGCGTCTGGCGCCGCTGAATCCGGCCTTCATGTCGGTCACCTACGGGGCCGGAGGTTCCACCCGGGCCCGCACCCATGCGACGGTCCGGCGCATCCTCGGGGAGACGCCGGTGCTCCCGGCCGCCCACCTTACCTGCGTGGGCGCCACGCGGGAAGAGGTGGACGCGGTGGTCCGCGACTACCGTGACGCTGGCGTTGAGCACATCGTGGCCCTGCGCGGCGATCCCGCCGAGCCCGGCGCGGCGTTTAAGCCCCATCCCGGCGGCTACGAGAACGCCGCGGACCTGGTGGCGGGGATACGCCGGATCGGCGACTTCGACGTCAGCGTGGCGGCCTATCCGGAGAAGCATCCGGATTCCCCCGATGTGGAGGCGGACCTGGACAACCTGCAGCGCAAGATAGACGCCGGCGCCAACCGAGCCATCACCCAGTTCTTTTTCGACAACGACGTCTACCTGCGATTCCTGGACCGCGCCCGGGCCAGGGGCATCAGCGTGCCCATCGTCCCCGGGATCATGCCGGTGACCAATTTCAACAAACTGCGCCAGTTTGCCTCCAGGTGCGGCGCCTCCATCCCGGCCTGGTTGGCGCAGCTGTTCGAGGGGCTGGACGATTCCCCCGAGGAGCGCAAGCTGATCGCCGCCTCGGTGGCTATCTCCCAGTGCGAGCGGCTGCTGGAGCACGGCATACGGCATTTCCATTTCTATACCCTGAACCGGCCGGAGCTGACCCGGGCCATCTGCCACGCCCTGGGACTGCGCGCCGGACCGGCTCTCATATTCAAAAACGGAGCGGCATAATGACGGAAGAAAACCATTGCATCGACGAACTGCGCGGGCAACTGCGGGAGCGCATCGTGCTCCTGGATGGTGCCATGGGCACCATGATCCAGGCCCTTAACCTTACGGAGGAGGATTTCTGCGGGGATCGCTTCCGGGACCACGGCAGCGAGCTGCGCGGCGACAACGATCTGCTGAATCTCACCCGGCCCGAGGCCATCCTCGATATCCACCGCGCCTTCCTCAAGGCGGGGGCGGAGATCGTCAAGGCCAACACCTTCAACTCAACGCGCATCGCGCAGAAGGATTACGGTCTGGAGGCGCTGGCGCGGGAACTGAACGAGGCCGGAGCGAAGCTGGCCCGGCAGGCGGCGGACGAGGCCATGGCGGAGCAGCCGGAGAAACCGCGCTGGGTGGCCGGTGTCCTCGGCCCCACCAACCGTACCGCCTCCATCTCGCCGGACGTGCAGGACCCCGGCTACCGCGCCGTGACCTTCGACGATCTCCATGAAGCCTATTACGAGGCCATAGAGGGACTGGTTGCCGGCGGCGCCGATCTCATCCTTATAGAGACCATCTTCGACACCCTCAACGCCAAGGCCGCGATCTTCGCCCTGGAACAGTACAAGTACGACAACAAGATCGATCTGCCGGTAATGATCTCCGGTACCATCACCGATCAGAGCGGGCGCACCCTCACCGGGCAGACGGTGGAGGCCTTCTGGAATTCCGTGCGCCATGCCCGGCCCCTGTCCGTCGGTCTCAACTGCGCCCTGGGCGCCGAACAGCTGCGCAGCTATGTCGACGATCTGTCCCGGGTGGCGGATACCCTGGTGAGCTGTCACCCGAACGCCGGCCTGCCCAACGAATACGGCGAATACGACGAGTCGCCGGAGCACATGGCGGAGGTTACCAGTGGCTTCGCCCGCGACGGCCTGGTGAACATCCTGGGCGGCTGCTGCGGGACCACGCCGGAACACATCGCCGCCATCGCCGCGGCGGTGCGGAACGCCGCACCGAGAAAGGTACCGGAAATCACTCCCTATTGCCGCCTGTCCGGTCTGGAACCCATGACCATTACCCCGGACAGCAACTTCGTCAATATCGGCGAGCGCACCAACGTCACGGGTTCCGCGAAGTTCAGGCGCCTCATACAGGAGGAGGACTACGAGACGGCGCTCAACATCGCACGGGAGCAGGTGGAGAACGGCGCCCAGATCATCGACGTCAACATGGACGAGGGCATGCTGGATTCCGCCGCCGCCATGACCAGGTTCCTGAACCTGATCGCGGCCGAGCCCGACATCAGCCGGGTACCCATCATGATCGACTCCTCCAAGTGGTCCGTGATCGAGGCAGGCCTGAAGTGCGTTCAGGGCAAGGGCGTGGTGAATTCCATCAGCATGAAAGAGGGCGAAGAGGCGTTCCTGCACCAGGCGCGGCTGATCAAGGGCTACGGCGCCGCCGTCGTGGTCATGGCCTTCGACGAGCAGGGCCAGGCGGATAACATCGAACGCAAGACGGCGATCTGCGAACGGGCCTACAAGCTGCTGGTGGAGGAGGCCGGCTTTGCGCCGGAGGACATCATCTTCGATCCTAATATCTTTGCCGTGGCTACCGGCATCGCCGAACACAACGACTACGCCAGGGCCTTCATCGAGGCCACCGGCTGGATCAAGGAACACCTGCCGCACGTCATGGTCTCCGGCGGGGTTTCCAACCTGTCCTTCTCCTTCCGCGGCAACAACCCCCTGCGCGAGGCCATGCACTCCGTGTTCCTCTACCACGCCATTCAGCGCGGTCTGACCATGGCCATCGTCAACGCCGGCAAACTGCCGGTATACGAGGACATCGATCCGAAGCTGCGCGAGGCCATCGAGGACGTGCTCCTCAACCGTCGCGAGGATGCCGGTGAACGCCTGCTGGAAATGGCGACCACGGTTACCGCCGGCGAGGAAGGCAAACAGGAAACCCTGGAATGGCGCGAAAAGGACGTCAGGGAGCGGCTCGTCTACGCCCTGGTGCACGGCATTGATGAATACGCCGTTGATGACGCCAAGGAAGCGCACCAGTCGGCCGACTCGGCCCTGGAAGTGATCGAGGGCCCGCTCATGGACGGCATGAACGTGGTGGGCGACCTGTTCGGCTCCGGCAAGATGTTCCTGCCTCAGGTGGTGAAGAGCGCGCGCGTCATGAAAAAGGCTGTGGCCTATCTCGAGCCCTTCATAGAGAGGGAGAAGGCCGGCGGCACCATGGAAAACGCCGGCACCGTCGTTATGGCCACGGCCAAGGGCGACGTGCACGACATCGGCAAGAACATCGTCGGCGTGGTCCTGCGCTGCAACGGCTATAAGGTAATTGACCTGGGTGTCATGGTCCCCAGCGGCAGGATCCTGGAGACCATCAAGAAGGAAAACGCGGACATCGTCGGCGTCTCCGGCCTTATCACTCCCAGTCTGGACGAGATGATCCACGTCGCCAGCGAGCTGGAGCGGGAAGGGATGGACATTCCGCTGCTCATCGGCGGCGCCACCACCAGCCGCGTGCACACGGCGGTAAAGATTGAGCCCGCCTACAGCGGCGCCACCGTGTACGTGCCCGATGCGTCCCGTTCTGTCAGCGTGGTATCGAAGCTGCTGGGCGGCGGGCGCGCCGAGTTTCAGCAGGGCGTGCGCGAGGAATACAGGACATTGCGGGAGCAGCGCGAGGGCCAGGAGGTCAGGCGCGCGAAACTGAGACTGGAACAGGCCCGCGCCAACCGCCTCAAGTACGACTGGTCTTCCCACGTTGGGCACGAACCCGCCTTTACCGGCGCCCGCGTATTCGAGAATTACGATCTCAGGGAACTCGCCGGTTACATCGACTGGACGCCCTTCTTCCGTACCTGGGACCTGGCCGGCGCCTGGCCCCGTATCCTGGAGGACGAGGTGGTGGGGGAGAGCGCGCGGAACCTGTTTGCGGACGCCAATGCGCTGCTGGAGGAGATCATCGAGAACAAGCTGCTGCGACCGCGGGCCGTGGTCGGATTCTGGCCCGCCAACAGCGTCGGCGATGACATCGAGGTGTACAAAGACGCGGACAGCAAAGAGCTTCTGACGGTGATCCACACCCTGCGCCAGCAGTCCCACCACCGGCAGTCCTCGCGGCCCGACCTGGCCCTGGCGGATTACATCGCTCCGAAGGACAGCGGCGTTACTGACTGGATCGGCGGCTTTGCTGTCACCTCCGGGCACGAGCTGCACGACCTCGCGCGTCGCTACGAGGAGAAGCACGACGACTATCGCTCCATCATGATCACGGCCCTGGCGGACCGCCTTGCCGAGGCCTTCGCCGAGCGCATGCACCAGCGCGTACGCACCAAGCTCTGGGGCTATGCCCGGGAAGAGGACCTGGACAACACGGCCCTGATCCGCGAGGAGTACCGGGGCATCCGTCCCGCCCCCGGCTACCCCGCCTGCCCGGACCACACCGAGAAGGGGGTCCTGTTTGATCTGCTGGACACGGAGCGTGCCACCGGCATCCGCCTCACCGAAAGCTTCGCCATGTGGCCCGCGGCCTCGGTCAGCGGCTATTACTTCTCCCATCCGGAGAGCAGTTACTTCGGCGTCGGCAAGATCGAGCGCGACCAGGTGGAGGACTATGCCCGGCGCAAAGGCATGGCCGTCGAGGAGATGGAGCGGTGGCTGTCATCCAACCTCAACTACCGCCCGGGCGAGACAGGTAAGGACAAAAAAGCAGCGTAAAGGCAGCTACCAGCAACAAGCTACAATTGTAAGTGTCTCGCCTGCGGGCCGAGTGAACGAGCCATGTCATCTCGACCGGAGGGAGAGATCTTTCAGGATACTGTCGATAATCGCCGGCATCGACAAGATTTCTCCCGCTGGTCGAAATGACACAAACTTTCCGGGTAAACGTAGGGCGGGTTAGACCCGCTCCGCGGGGCGTAATCCCCGTAATGAATTTCTCCTTATTTCTGTCATTTCGACCGAAGGGAGAAATCTTTCAGTGATGCCCTGATTGAACCGCCGATCCACCGACCTGGAGCATAGAAAGGCGTTACATAACCGCCGCTATTGGTTTGATCCTGGATACGTCTGATGTGGATGTTATTCGCAAGGTTGTTGACAAAGAACGTCACCTGATATTTTTTCGAGGCATCTGTGTACTGAATACGCGCGTTACCTTCAACGAAGGCAGGGACGTCGTTGGCCGGGTTATTTACGATTTCCACATGAAATTTGTCTTTCGCATAGAAATCCGCCATGACGGCCATCGTACCACCAAAGAATGAAGGCCATTCATAACGCGCCGAACCGCCGATGTTCCAGGGCGGTGCAAAGATCATCTCCCGGTTATAGGTGATGCCTCGATAGGCAGGTTGCACCAGATCCTGCACTGGTTTTACGCCCTTGATTTGACTGTCTAAATAGCCCGCGTACAGAGACAGTGACAGTCGGTCTGTAACTTGTGCGTTCAGCTGGGTTTCCATGCCTGTGATAGTGGCGTCATAGTTACCGATATAGCTGCCGAAGCTGACGAACTGAACACCTTGAAAATCCTTATAGTCATAATAAAAGCCGCTCAGATTCAGACGGAGTCTGTCATCAAACATCGTACCTTTGAAACCGCCTTCATAGGCCCACAGGATTTCTTTCTTAACTGGAACAGCCTGAACAGAACTCGGTGCAACGAAACCGTTGTTGAAGGCGGCGGCCTTCACACCCCGTTTGACCGATGTGTATATCATCATGTTGTCTTTTGGATGCCAGTCCAGTTCGGCTTTGGATGTTACATTGACGTTACCGATTTTATTAAGATTGCCAACTGCCGGATTATTATTGGTGAAGTCAAAGTAACTCAGTATAGACCCAGGTGAAGCGGGATGGTTATGTAATGGTGAGTTATTGTAGAGGAAACCTGAAGGATCAATAGCAGGGACGTACAGGCGGATCACCATATCGGTTTTCTTATCGTCGTAGCCCAGACGTACTCCAAGTATGCCGGTTAATTTCGGAGTCAGGTCATATTCAACATGAGCGAAGCCCGAGATCGAATACAGTTTTTGATTCTGAATTACATCAAAGGAGAGGCCGCCGGGATAGGTCCCAGCGGGGTATTGAGTGGCACCGAATACCGAATCAACAGGAAACCCGGGCCCAACACCAAGTATGACTCCGGTGACATCCTGGTGCGCGAAGTAATCTATGTTGCCATCCTGATACAGGAAATAGGCGCCGGTTGTCCATCGAGACCTGTCCGTTTCCCAGTAAGCTCTGAATTCTTCCGAGAGTTCGGTGCTTTTGAACCCGAAGAACACATTACAGAAAGGAACCGGACCGCCATCGCAATCAACCCTGGCGCTACGTCTATACTTGTTGAAACCCGTAATGGAAGTAAGCTGCACGTCGCCTACCTTGTCCTCGACATCAAGTACGGCCAGATGGGATTCCCCATTGATCTTGTTGAATTGTCCGACGGCGGTATAGTTACCTTTAAGATCACTCACACTTAATGGGGTGCCTATCTGATCGGTGCCGGGACCTGCGGCGGGGAAAAGCCTAAAATTCCACCCAGTGATGCGGGCGGACACTGCGCCGGACAGACTCCGCCAACTCCCCAGGCATTATAATTTTTCGGCGTGACGTGTACGAATCCTCGCGCATCAGGATAGCTCGGTCGGTTGCCGTAGACGAGCGTATTCCCGGTACTTAGGTTGTACTGATAGGTCAGCTTGGCGCTCAGGTCCTCGGTCGGTTGATACAACAACTTACCCCGAAAACCCCATATGTCTGCTACACCACTGTCTTTACCGTTGGTGATGTTTTTTATCCAGCCATCATCCTTGCGGCGGTAGAATGCAACTCGACCCGTCAGGTCGTCCGTGATCGGGCTGTTAACATGACCGGTCAGGATGTATTCATTATGTTCGGCAATTGTAGCTTCTACAGTTGCCCGACGCGCGCTCGGGTCCGGGTTTGCTGTTTTATAATTTATAACTCCGCCGGTAGTGTTACGACCAAACAGGGTACCCTGGGGGCCCCGCAACACTTCCACATGATCCATATCAAAGACGGGAAAAGTTCCCGCACCCAGCGCGACCAGATACATATCATCGAGATACATTGCGACTGGAGATTCACTAAGGTCGTTGAAGTCATCTGTGACAACACCACGGATCGCGACCTGGGCATTCCAACCCGGCCCAAATGATCCGTTTTCCACGTTCGGTATGCGGTTAGTGATGTCGGAACTTTCATTGATGCTGAAGTTGCGCATCGTCTGTGCATCCAGTGAGGATATTGACATGCCGATATCCTGGGCACTTTGCTCACGCTTTTGCGCGGTAACAATGACTTCCTCAAGTGGCGCTGCAGACAACGTATTCAACACGGTACTCGCTGCTGACAAAGCCAGGACCAATGACAACATCCTAAAATTGAACATGACCACCCCCCACGTTGTTGTTATATAGCGTTACTATCTGATAACGCGCCCGGATTTTCCTGAATGAAATCGCCG
>JARRRO010000069.1:10420-12103 GCA_037380645.1 Gammaproteobacteria bacterium
ATGCAAAATAATCCAGAACTTAGGTAACCGGATCTATGGCGTGTTTTCGCTATCCGGGCTTTATTGTTGCAATTGCCAGATAGCAGCGCATTGCCTTAACTTATTGAAATAGCTGATAAATGGCATACCTTGACGCTGCACGTAAATAAATTTTATGCGTGGCACCGCAGCGGGGGAATACCCCTGACATGTGACAGACTCGGCGGGGCTGGCTGGGAGGTAACGGGAAAGGAGGCCGCAGCTCAGGATTCGCCGCCGATCAGCCCCTTAAGACACAGTGCAAAGAGCTCATTCTGACTGCAAATACCGAGGCGCTCATAGGCACGCTTCCGAATCGTCGATACCGTGTTTTTCGTGACTCCCAACTCGAGGGCGATGGCCGTAGTCGATAAGCCCAGAATGATCCGTGCACAGACGTCCGCTTCTCTCGCCGTCAGGTGTGATCCCTCACGCATGGTGAGAAGCTGGTAGACGGCATGAAGCCGGTTCTGCCTTCCGTCTACAGACAGAGATTGGGCGCAGTAACGCATATGCTTTCTGAGACAACTGATTGCGAAGCGGGAGATTTCCTTTACTTCCTCGATTTGTTCCTCATCAAAATGTTTGTGATTGGGGGCTCGATAGAAATTCGTGTATAGGTATCCGCCTTCCAGGCGCGTGAGTAGGGAAACCTTTTCCTCTATATCATACTCATCGAAGAACTTTGATCTGTAGAGTACATTCTGGATCGAATCGCGGTGTACATAGCGCAGCACCTGCGACTTGCCGCGAATCGCCTCGTGTAATCGGGAAAGGTTGGGGTCGACTGAGAAATAGTGATTCACGTACTTTTGTGCAGCATGCCTTGCGGCGATCGCCCGGTCGCTCCTTCCTTCGGCCACCAGGCATAGGGGTCTGCTGCCGGTCGGCATGACAAATACTGTGAAGTCATCGATATCAATGAGGCCGTTGAGAAATGCAAAAAAACATTTGCCGAAGGAGTCCGATCCGAGACTATCAACTATGGCACTGGATCGGGCCAGTTGCGAGTTGACAGCACCTATGCCGTGACACTGCGTTCCTAGCATGGGGACTCCGGGATCTGAGGAGACGGGAGAAAGATAGTTGATTTTGGCCTGCGTTTCAATGCACTACATTGGTCGGTTGTGGCATGCTGCAAGCAGACTATGGACCGAACCGAGCGAGCCTTTAAATTGACCAGACTTTGATGGAGACAATTACCGAGGATTTGAATCATCTGTTGTTATCCTTGGTGTGTACCAAACCCTTCCAGGAAATCATCCACTACACGTATGGCCAATTCCTTGATCTGTTTGTTTCCCGGAGGATTGCGAAGCCCAAACAGTCTTTCATGCATGATTTCATACATCAGCATTCCGACAAAATAGGTAGCCAAATTATATGGATCCATGTTCTTCAGTTTGTTCTGCTTCTGCTGTGCGGTGAAGAATTTTGCAAGCGCCTCGGTACCGCGCTTAAAGGTAAGTTTGAAATAAAGTTTGGCATGCTCCGGCCGGGTCGACAGTTCACTTATCACCAAGCGCCTCAGCTTGATATATTTTTCCGAAGTGGCCATTTTCAGGAGCGAATTGGACCAGTTTAATATTCCCTGCCGCAGATCTTCTGCTTCCACATCGAATGAAGATATCAAATTCAGGTAGGATGAATTCTGGTTGTCAATAA
>JARRRO010000070.1:0-6766 GCA_037380645.1 Gammaproteobacteria bacterium
CCAACGACGCCGAGGTGGACACCAAGCCGGAGCTGGAGATCTACGCCGACGACGTCAAGTGCAGCCACGGTGCCAGCACCGGCCGGCTGGACGAGGACATGCTGTTCTACCTGCGCAGCCGGGCTGTCCCCGAAGACACTGCCCGCAGCCTGCTCACCTTCGCCTTCGCCGAGGATGTCATCGCGCGTCTCAGGCTCAAACCTATCCGCGACCGGCTGGAGTACATCGTCGTCGGACGCCTGCCCGATGCGGAGCAGATACGGGAATTCATGGAATGAGCGCCGGAACCGTTACCGCATTGAACCCGGGACCCGCCCTGGACGTGGAACGCATTCGGACGGATTTCCCGATCCTTCATCAGGAGATCCACGGCCGGCCGCTGGTCTATTTCGACAACGCCGCCACGGCCCAGAAACCCCTGGCGGTGATCGAGACTCTGGACCGCTACTACCGCGAGTACAACGCCAACATCCACCGCGGCGTACACACCCTGAGCGAGCGCGCCAGCACCGCCTACGAGGGCGCCCGCGGCAAGGTCCGCGACTTCATCAACGCCGCCTCCGAGAAGGAGATCATCTTCACCCGGGGGACCACGGAATCCATCAACCTGGTGGCTCAGAGCTGGGCTCGCAGCAATCTCAAAGCCGGCGACGAGATCCTCATCACCGCCATGGAGCATCATTCAAACATCGTGCCCTGGCAGCTCCTGTGCGAGCAGATCGGAACCGTGCTCAAGGTCGCCCCCATCAACGACCGGGGCGAGGTCATCCTGGAGGAATTCGAACGCCTGCTGGGACCGAAGACGCGCCTGGTCTCCATCGTGCATATCTCCAATGTGCTCGGCACCGTCAACCCGGTCTCGCGCATGATCGAGCGCGCCCATGACCACGGCGCCATGGTCCTGGTGGACGGGGCCCAGGCCGCGCCCCACACCCCCATCGACGTGCGCGGGCTGGGCTGCGACTTCTACGCCTTCTCCGGGCATAAGCTGTTCGGCCCCACCGGCATCGGCGTGCTCTACGGCCGGGAGGAACTGCTGGAGGCCATGCCCCCTTACCAGGGTGGCGGCGACATGATCAAAATGGTCACCTTCGAGAAGACGTTGTTCAACGACCTGCCTTACAAGTTCGAGGCGGGCACGCCCCATATCGCCGGCGCCATCGGCCTGGGCGCCGCCATCGACTACGTCGCCGGCGTCAGCCTGCCCGCCATCCAGGCCCATGAGCACGACCTGCTGGCCCATGCCACGGAGGCGGTGTCCGCCGTGGACGGCATCCGCATCATCGGCACCTCGGCCGAGAAGGCCGGGGTCCTGTCCTTCGTCATGGACGGCATCCACCCCCATGACCTGGGTACCATCCTCGACCACGAGGGCGTCGCCGTCCGCACCGGCCACCACTGCGCCATGCCGGTGATGGAACACTTCGGGGTGCCGGCCACGGCCCGGGCCTCGTTCGCCTTCTACAACACCCGGGCCGAGGTGGAGCGGCTGGTGCGGGGACTGGAAAACGCAAAACAGGTATTCAGCTGATGGATCTCAAGGATCTCTACCAGGAAATCATCGTCGACCATAACCGTCAGCCCCGGAACTTCGGGCCCATGGAGGACGCCGACCGCAGCCTCGAGGGCTTCAATCCCCTGTGCGGCGACCGCCTCACCCTGTACCTGAAACTGGACGGGGACCGCATCCGGGATATCCGCTTCGACGGCTCCGGCTGCGCCATCTCCGTGGCATCCGCCTCCCTCATGACGGAGGCGCTCAAGGGCAAGACCCTGGCCGAGGCCGAGGCCCTGTTCGAGGAGTTCCACGACCTGCTGACTGCGGGCCAGCCGGACCCGGACCCGGACAAACTGGGCAAGCTGGCCGCCCTGGCCGGGGTGCGGGATTACCCCACCCGGGTCAAATGCGCCACCCTGTGCTGGCACACCCTGCATTCCGCCCTGGAGGGCGATGAAAAACCGGTTTCGACGGAGTAGGCATGCACAGCAACGAACCCATCACCGTACTGCGCGACGTGGACGCCATCCTTATCCCCTCCGGCACCCCGGTCACCCTGCCGGAGGGCAGCGTAGTGTTCGTCACCCAGGCCCTGGGCGGAAACTATACCGTCAACATCAACGGCAACCTGGCCCAGGTCTCGGCCCAGAACGGCGACGCCCTGGGCTTCGAGGTGCCGGAATCGCCGCTCAGGGACATACGCTCGGAGGCCGACGGCGGCGGCAGCGTAAACGAGGACCTGCTCTGGGAGCAGATGCGTACCTGTTATGATCCGGAGATCCCCATCAACATCGTCGATCTGGGGCTCATCTATGAATGCCGGGTAACGCCGCTGAAAGACGGCGGCAATCGGGTCGACGTGGTCATGACCCTGACCGCTCCCGGCTGCGGCATGGGGGATTTCCTGGCCGCGGATGTGCGCCAGAAGCTGGCCATGGTCCCCCACGTCACCGAGGTCTACGTGGAACTGACTTTCGACCCGCCCTGGAGCGCCGAGATGATGAGCGAGGCGGCCAGGCTGGAGACAGGTCTGCTCTAACACGTTGAAAAACGATGTCCCTGTCGTTTTTGAACTCGCAAAGTGAAAATGGGATTTCCACTTTGCTTCATTTTTCAATCTGTTAAAGCGATTGGAAAATGCCGGTACATCCCCCGGATCAAGCCCGGTGCAGGCTCTGCACCGGATTCGAGCCATGGATTACAATCCACCATCCACTAGCCACGAGCTACAAGCATGTCCGACTGGATTGATGTCGCCCCCGCGGATGAATTCGGCCCCGGCCAGGGGCGCCTGGTGGACGCCGACGACGTCCTGATCGCTGTGTTCAACCTGGACGGCGAGTATTACGCCATCGAGGACAAGTGCACCCATGACGGCTCGCCGTTCCTGGGCTGTGGCCTGGAACCGGAAGAACTGCTGGAGGGAGAGGAGCTGATCTGCCCGCGTCACGGCGCCCGTTTCTGCCTGCGCACCGGCGATGCCCTCACTCCGCCGGCCTACGAACCCGCCGCCACCTTTCCCGTTCGCATCGAGGACGGCATGGTCCAAATCCGCGACGACCGCTGAACGGCAGTTACAAGTTACAATCATAAGTAACAAGTAACGGCAAAAGGCTGCTTGCAGGTGGCCCGCCCCGGTCCGAATCTCCACGGTGGCGTCGATCCCATATGCTCACGAGCCCCGAGCCACAGCCCGTCTGTTGTTTCAAGGCAACGGGAATCGACGTATAATCGCGCGCGCGAGAAAACCATAAAAACTCGGTATTTGGCGACCGCTGCCGGGCGCAAGCCGCTGATATCCTTCGAGTATGAACTTTCAACGGAGCAATTTCTTAATGGCCATCGAACAGACCCTGTCCATCATCAAGCCGGACGCCGTCGCCGGCAACCACATCGGCGCTATCATCAGCCGCTTCGAAAACGCGGGCCTTAAGGTGATCGCGGCCCGCATGCAGCAGCTGACCTCCGGTGAGGCCGCCGAGTTCTACGCCGTGCACAAGGACAAGCCGTTCTACCGGGAACTGATCGATTTCATGGTGTCCGGTCCGGTGCTGGTCATGGTCCTGGAGGGGGAACAAGCCATCGCCAGAAACCGCGAGCTCATGGGGGCCACCTTCCCCAAAGACGCGGTACCCGGCACCATCCGGGCCGATTTCTGCGACCCCGAGGGCGATCAGGGCGAAAACGCCGTGCACGGCTCCGACAGCGCGGAGACCGCCCGGCGGGAAATCACCTTTTTCTTCAGACCAGACGAGATCTGTGCCCGCCGCAGATAGGAGGCCGTGACGGCAACCACCAACCTTTTCAGTCTCGACCGGACCGCCATGCAGGAATTCTTCACCGGCATGGCGGAAAAGCCCTATCGCGCCACCCAGGTGCTGAAATGGCTGTACCACCGGGGGGTGACCGACACCAGGGCCATGACCGATCTCAGCCTGAAACTGCGGGACCGGCTGGATGGCGATATCTGTCTCGATCTGCCCGAAATCGTCTCCGAGAGGATTTCCCGCGACGGCACGCGCAAGTGGCTGCTGCGCGTGGACGGGGACAACTGCGTGGAGACCGTGTTCATCCCGGAAACCGACCGCGGCACGCTGTGCGTCTCCTCCCAGGTGGGCTGTCCGCTGGACTGCCGTTTCTGTTCCACCGGCAGGCAGGGCTACAGCCGCAACCTGACCACCGCCGAGATTATCGGCCAGGTGTGGCTCGCCAACCGCCGTCTGGGCTACTTCGAGGACCCCGGCAGGCGCATCATCAGCAACGTCGTCCTGATGGGGATGGGCGAGCCCCTGCTCAACTTCGAGAATGTCCTCGCCGCCACCGCGCTGATGACCGACGACCTGGGGTTCGGCCTGTCCAACAAGCGCGTCACCCTGAGCACGGCGGGTGTGGTCCCCGGCATCTACAGGCTGGCCGGGCACAGCCGCATCAGCCTGGCCGTATCCCTGCACGCTCCCAACGACGAACTGCGCAACCATCTGGTCCCCATCAACCGGAGCTATCCCATCCGCGAACTGCTGGCAGCCTGCGATCACTACAGCCGCACCATCGGCGAGCACATCACCTACGAATACGTCATGCTGACCGGCGTCAACGACGGCGCGCCCGAGGCGCGCCAGCTTGCCCGCCTGCTCGGCGGCCGGCCGGCAAAAATCAACCTGATCCCGTTCAATCCCTTCCCCGGATCAGGCTATACTCGGTCCTCGGAGCGGAATATTGACCGATTTCGCGATATCCTTGTGGACGCCGGATTGATAACCATCACGCGTAAAACCAGGGGAGATGACATCGCTGCGGCCTGTGGACAACTGGTCGGCCAGGTAGCGTCCCGCGCCGGGCGGCTGCATAAACGGGACCGGACGGAATCACGCGCATGAGGGTCACGCTGCCTCTCATGCTCGTTCTGGTGCTGCTGTCCGGCTGCGCCTCCAATCCCGACAACGGCGGCCTCAAGACCCAGGTCAATTCCAACGCGGTCGCCGAGACCAACCTGAATCTTGGCATCGCCTACATGGAGCGGGGGAATTATGAGAAGGCCCTGGAAAAGCTGGACCGCGCCTACAAGGCGGACCCCAGGTACTATGCCACCCACAACGCCTATGGCCTCCTGTACCAGCGGCTGGGCAAGCCGAAACTGGCCGAGGAGCACTTCAAGCGGGCCCTGGACCTGAATCCCAGCGATTCGGGCACGCGCAACAACTATGGTCAGTTCCTGTGCCAGCAGGGCCATTACCGGGAGGCGCTGCGGCTGTTCCTGAAGGCCTCCCGGAACCCGCTCTACAAAACCCCGGAGGTCCCCCTGGCCAATGCCGGCCTGTGCGCCGTCCGCAACCATGACGACAAGAAGGCGGAAGAGTATTTCCGGCACGCGCTGGAACTCGATCCCAAGATACCCCCGGCGCTGCTGCAAATGGCCCGCCTGTCCTACAATCGGGGCAAATACCTGTCCGCCCGCGGCTACCTGCAGCGCTATCAGGAGGTGGCCCCGCAGACGCCGCAAAGCCTGTGGCTGGGCATACGCGTCGAACGCAAGCTGGGTGACGATAACGCGGTGTCGAGCTACGGGCTGCTGCTCAAGAACAAATTCCCTGATTCGGATGAGACGGCGGCCTATCTGAAATCGACGCAGAACTGATTACTGATCATGACAGAAGCAGAAACGCAAGGGCATTCAACGATCTCGCTCGGTGAGATCCTGCGGGACCTGCGCCAGGAGAAAAGCCTGACCACCCAGGAAGTGGGCACCCGCCTGCACCTGGATCCGCGCATCATCGAAACCCTTGAGGCCGACGACTTCGACCGCCTGCCCGCCAGCATCTATGTGCGCGGGTACATCCGCAATTACGCCAAGCTGCTGGAGGCCGACGCGGAAGAGCTCATCCGCATCTACGAGCAGACCGGAGTCGATGAGGAACCCGAGATCGTCCCCGAAGTCAGGCATCCCTCCCAGACCAGCAGCAGCGACAAGCCGGTCAAGGCATTTACCTATCTGATCTCCCTGGTTTTCGTGATCCTGGTGATCGCCTGGTGGCAGAGCAATTTTCTGGTCAAGAAGATGGAGACCCCCGCCGGCACAGAGCAGGCGGAAGGCAACGGCCACACCACCGTCCCCCCTGCCTTCAACTACCATTTCGATGTCATCCATAATCCCACAGGTCCCTACTACCGCACGCCGTCCGAGGAAAACGGCGGCCAGGGTGCGGCGAAACCCGGTCCGCTGACGCTCCCGTCCGAGTCCACCGCCAATGCCCCCGCGGCGGAAGAACATCAACCCAGAGTCATCACCACGGACACCACCGGACCGGATAGCATAAACATCGAACTGAGTGCGGACTCCTGGATAGAGATCTACGACAGCGACGACCAGAGAGTCTATGTCGGCCTCGCCCGCGCCGGCGACAAGCTGCTCCTGCACGGTACCGCGCCTTTTTCCGTCCTCCTGGGCTTCGCCCAGGGCGTCAGCATCGAATACAACGGCAAGCCCTTCGATATCGCCTCCTATTCCCGCTCCGGCGTTGCCCGTTTCACCCTGGGCAAGTAACGGATCCAGAAGCCCGAACCCCCCGAGCCTGGGGCCCCGCGCCGCGGGCCTGATTTGTTACAATACCCGGCCGGACCCTGCCGCCCACCGCGGCGAACACCCACCTGACCCGGCTGGAGAGACGATTGGCTGCGCAATTCAAAGCAGTGAGGGGCATGCATGATACCCTGCCGCAGGAAACTCCTGCCTGGCGGCTGCTGGAGCAGGGCATCGCCGCCGTGCTCGAC
>JARRRO010000071.1:0-6722 GCA_037380645.1 Gammaproteobacteria bacterium
CTTGCCGGGTATATGCCGTTTCCGTATGAGGATTCCGTCATGTAATGTACAAAACCGATCGTCGTGCTCCTGTCACTGGCTTTCTTCGCCTCTCCCGCATTCGCGGTCAACATCTACCGGTGCCAGGACTCCCAGGGCAACATCTCCTACCAGGATCACTGTCCGCCGGGGAGCACCGTGACGGAGGAAAAGCAGTATTCCACGGCGACGTCCGGATCCGGATCGGCCCAACCCACCGCCACTGGCCCGCTCACCCTTTATGTCGTTCCCGATTGCGACAGCTGCAAACAGGTGGAGGATTTCCTCGCGGCGCGAGGGATCCCGGTCACCGAAAAGAACGTGAATAAAAACATCGACCTGCAAAAGGAACTGAAGAAAGCCGCCGGCGACCTGCGCGTCCCCGCGCTGATGGTGGGGGACCAGGCCATAATCGGTTATAACCGCTCACAGCTCCTGGACGCCCTGTCCAAGGCCGGTTACAACACGAACGTCAAGACCGGCAGTAAATAATGGACTACACCGCCGCCGGTTCGTGATTGAGTTCCCGGGGCAGTGAAAAGACGACCTTCTCCCGGATACCCGGGGCTTCCACCACCTTGGCGTCGGCAACCCAGCGCTTGATTTTCTTGATCACCTCCTCCACCAGCACTTCCGGTGCCGAGGCCCCGGCGGTGATGCCAACGTTGCGTTTGCCTTCCAGCCATTCCTTCTGGATCTCGGAAGCGTTGTCGATGAGGTAGGCGGGGACCCCCTTCTTCTGGGAGATCTCCATCAGGCGGGTGGAGTTGGAGCTGTTCTGGGAGCCCACCACCAGGATCAGGTCGCACTCCTTGGTCATCTTCTTGACCGCGTCCTGGCGGTTCTGGGTGGCGTAGCAGATATCCTCCTTCTTGGGTCCGACAATCTTGGGAAAGCGCTCCCGCAGGGCGTCGATGACCTCCGCCGTATCGTCCATGGACAGGGTGGTCTGGGTCACGAAGGCCAGGAATTCCGGGTTCTTCACCTTCAGGTTCCAGACGTCATCCACCGATTCCACCAGGTACATGCCGCCTTCGCCGTTCCGGGGACGGTACTGCCCCAGGGTGCCCTCCACTTCCGGGTGCCCGGCATGGCCGATGAGAATGCACTCCCGGCCCTCATCCTGATAGCGGCCCACTTCCATGTGCACCTTGGTCACCAGCGGGCAGATGGCGTCGAACACGCGCAGTCCGCGCCGGGCCGCGTCTTCCCGCACCGCCTTGGCCACGCCGTGGGCGCTGAAGATGACCGTGGCATTGTCCGGTACCTCGTCCAGCTCCTCCACGAACACCGCACCCTTCTCGCGCAGGGTGTCGACGACGTACTTGTTATGCACCACCTCGTGACGCACGTACACGGGGGCGCCGAACAGCATCAGCGCCCGCTCCACGATCTCGATGGCCCTGTCCACGCCGGCACAGAAACCGCGGGGATTTGCGAGTTTAATATGCATGCCTGTTTTTCCTTTAAAATGAAAGCGTTATTAAATCCGCCGACCTAGAAACTACGGATCTTGGCGGGCCGTGTCAACTCCTGTCGTCGTGCCCGGTGCGGGTACTGACCTGGGCCCGATCCAGCCAGATGGCATCGATCACCAGCAGCACGGCCCCGACGGTGATGGCGGAATCGGCAAGGTTGAATGTCGGCCAATGCCAGGAGCCGTAGTAGACATCTATAAAATCAATGACATAACCCTGCACCACCCGGTCGATCAGGTTGCCCGCGGCACCGCCCAGGATCAGGGCCAGGGAACAGGGCAGCAGCCAGTGCGTGTCCCTTTCTATTCGGGACAACCAGACCACCACCACGGTTCCCACCACCACGCCCAGGAGGATGAAGGCCCAGCGCTGCCAGCCGCCGGCGTCACGCAAAAAACTGAAGGCCGCGCCGGTGTTGTGCACCAGGACCAGGTTCAGGCCCGGCAAAAGATGCTGCGGCTGGTACAGGGGAAGGGACTGCGCGGCCAGGTGCTTGGTGAGCTGATCCAGGCACAGGATCAGGACCGACAGCAGCAGCCAGCCCAGGAGCGAGCGCGGCTTCATCGTCGCAGCGGCGCTGCGTCCTCAGGCGAAGCGGCGGGTTTCACCGTCGCCGGCGATGTTCTCGATACAGCGTCCACACAGATCATTATATCTGGGGTCACGGCCCACGTCCTCGCGGTGGTGCCAGCATCTGACGCATTTCTCATATTCGCACGGCAGGGTCCTTATCCAGACTCCCTGGAGATCACTCTCCACCGCGTCGGCCGGCCGTTCAGCAGCGGGATGCACCGAGGCATAGGAAGTGATAAAGACGAAACTCAGTTCATCTTCCAGCCGCGCCAGGGCGCGGTGGAATTCGCCGTCGCAATATACTGTCACCTCCGCGTCCAGCGATGAGCCGATCCGCCCTTCATTGCGCAGCCGCTCCAGTTCCCGGCCCACTGTTTCCCGGATCCGGACCACCCTCTGCCAGTCCCCGTCCCTGTCGTAGTCCATTTCCGGGAAGCCGGCATACCATTCCTCGAGGAACACCGATGCGCCCCTGTCGCCGGGCAGATGTTGCCAGATCTCTTCCGCGGTGAAACTGAGGACGGGCGCGATCCAGCGCACCAGCGCCTCACCCACGTGGTACATGACGGTCTGGGCCGAACGGCGGGCGATGCTGTCCTGGCGGGTGGTGTACATCCTGTCCTTGATTATATCGAGGTAAAAACCGCCCAGGTCCACCACGCAGAAATGATGCAGCTTCTGGTAGATCTGATGGAACTGGTAGCGATCATAGGCATCGCTCACCTCCGCCTGCAGCTGTTCGGCCCGATACAGCACCCACCGGTCCAGATCCAGCAGTGTTGTCTCCTCCAGACAGTGCCTGGCCGGTACGAAGTCGTTAAGGTTGGCCAGCAAATAGCGGGCGGTGTTGCGAATGCGACGGTAGGCGTCCGCCATGCGCTTTAAAATCTCGTCGGAGACGCTCATCTCGGCACGGTAATCCGTCGCTGCCACCCACAGGCGCAGGATGTCGGCGCCGAGGGTCTTCATGACCTTTTGCGGGGCAACGGCGTTGCCCAGTGACTTGGACATCTTCATGCCCCGGGCGTCCACGGTGAAGCCGTGGGTCAGCACGCTCCGGTAAGGGGCCTCCCCGTGCATGCCCACGGAGGTCAGCAGGGAGGACTGGAACCAGCCGCGGTGCTGGTCGGAGCCCTCCAGGTACAGGTCCGCCGGAAAACGCAGGCGCCCGTCCTTTTCTAGCACGGTGAAATGGGTCACTCCCGAGTCGAACCAGACATCCAGGGTATCCGTTACCTTTTCATAGGCGCCGGCCTCCTCCCCCAGCAGTTCCGCCGCCTCCAGATCGAACCAGGCGTCTATACCCGCGCGCTCGATACGTTCCGCCGCCGCCTCGATCAGCTCCCGCGTGCGGGGATGCAGTTCCCCGGAGTCCCTGTGCACGAACACCGCGATGGGCACCCCCCAGACTCTTTGCCGTGAGATGCACCAGTCCGCGCGGTCAGCCACCATGCCATGGATGCGCTGCTCGCCCCAGGCCGGCGTCCAGGATACCCTGGCGATCTCGCGCAGGGCCGCCTCGCGCAGGCCCCTGGCGTCCATGCTGAAAAACCACTGCGGCGTGGCGCGGAAAATGATCGGCGTCTTGTGCCGCCAGCAGTGGGGATAGCTGTGCTGAATGGACTCGTGGGCCAGCAGTACCCCCTTTTCCTCCAGCACCTCGATGACGTGGTCATTGGCGGCGAAGACGTTCTCGCCGGCGAAGTATTCCGTCCCTTCCAGGAAGCGACCGTCGCCGCCTACGGGATTGTCCACCGGGAGATGGTAGCGGCTGCCCACGACATAATCGTCCAGGCCGTGGCCCGGCGCGGTGTGGACGGCGCCGGTGCCCGCCTCCAGGGTAACGTGCCGCCCGAGGATCACAGGCACCCGCCGGCCGTAGAAGGGGTGCTGCAGCGCCAGCCCCTCCAGCGCCGCGCCCTTGAATGTCCCCAGGACGCGATAGTCCGCGGCACCGTAGCGCTGCATGCAGGCGGCGGCCAGCGCCTGGGCCAGGACCAGCAGGCGCCGCACGCCGCCGAGCTCGGCCTCCACCAGGACGTAATCGAAATCCGGGTGCACCGCCACCGCCTGGTTGGCCGGCAGGGTCCACGGCGTGGTGGTCCAGATGGGCACTGCCGCCGCCAGGTCCTGCAGCTGCTCCGGCGCCAGATTAATGCGCCGGGCCAGGTCATCGGAGTCCGGGACGGCGAAGGCGGCATCTATGGCGGGAGAGGACTTGTCCTGATATTCCACCTCCGCCTCCGCCAGGGCCGACCCGCAGTCTATGCACCAGTACACCGGCTTGAAACCTTTGATAAGGTGACCGGCCTGGATCATCCTCCCCAGGGCGCGGACGATGTCCGCCTCGGTCCCGAAGTCCATGGTCAGGTAGGGACGCTGCCAGTCGCCGAGGACGCCCAGGCGGATGAAGTCGGCGCGCTGACTGTCTACCTGGCGTCCCGCATATTCCCGGCAGGCGTTGCGAAATTCATGGACGCTCACCTTGTGGCCGGCCTTGCCCAGCTTCTTCTCCACCTGGTGTTCGATGGGCAGGCCGTGGCAGTCCCAGCCCGGCACGTAGGGGGCGTCGAAGCCGCCCAGGCCCCGGGCCTTGATGATGATGTCCTTGAGGATCTTGTTGACCGCGTGGCCGATATGGATCTCGCCGTTGGCATAGGGGGGGCCGTCGTGCAGGATGTACACGGGCTTGCCCGCTTTTTCACGTCGCAGCATGCCGTACAGATCCATCTCTTCCCAGCGGGCCAGCATCTGCGGTTCGCGCTGGGCCAGGTTGCCCTTCATGGGAAAGGCCGTCCGGGGGAGGTTCAATGTGTCTTTGTAACCGCTCATTCTCTATCCAGTACTGACCTCGTTGTCTTTCTTCTTGTCGTCGAAATATGTTCGGGCGTCATGCACGTCCCGCCGCATCTGCGCAAGCAGGGCCTCGGTGGAGCCGAAGTTGCGTTCCGGCCGCAGAAAGTGCAGGAACTCCACCCGGATGCGCTGCCCGTAGATCATACGGTCGAAATCGAACAGGTAGACTTCCAGCAATTCGGTCAGGCCGTTGAAGACGGGGCGCGTGCCGATGCTGGCCACGCCTGCATGGATCTCCTCTCCGAGGCCGTGCACGCGCACGACGAAGATCCCGGTCACCGGCGACTTCTTCCGGTTCAGCAGCAGGTTCGCGGTGGGGAATCCCAGGCCGGTGCCGCGCTTGTCGCCGTGCACCACCCTGCCGCTGATGTAATAAGGCCGGCCCAGCAGCCTCGCCGCCGCCTCGAACTCGCCGGCGGCCAGGTGATTGCGGATGCGGCTGCTGCTGACGCGCTCGCCCTCGCAATAATAAGTCTCCGTGGGGATCACCTGGAAACCGTGCCTGCGGCCGAGGCGGGTCAACAGGGAGACATCCCCCTGCCTGCCCCTGCCGAAGCGGAAATCGTCGCCGACGATGACCCGCCGGATCCCCAGCCTGTCCACCAGCAGGTCCTCGACGAAATCCTCCGCCGCCAGCATCGCCAGGGAACGCCTGAAGCGCAGGCAGAAGACCCTGTCCACTGCATACTGATCGAGCAGTTCGAGTTTCTCGCGAAACGGCGTCAGCCGCGCCGGGGCCGCCTCCGGCGCGAAGAATTCCATCGGCTGCGGCTCGAAGGTGATGACCACGGCGGGCAGACCCAGCTCGGCGGCGTGTCGCTGCAACTGCCTGATGACGGCCTGATGGCCCAGATGCACGCCGTCGAAGTTGCCGATGGTGGCAACGCAGGGACGATGAACCGCCTTCAGATTGTGAAGGTCACGGATTAATTCCATGGGCGACAGCCTGTGGTCATTATAGCGTTCATGCCGGTCCTGTCATCTCGCCGAGACGGACGCCGAATAGGCGCAGGACGATAAAGTAACAGAGCGCGCCGCCGGCGACCCAGAGCAGCAGCTGCGCGGCGCGCCGGTACACGTTCCAGTCCAGCCAGGCGGCGGGGTCCGGCACTAGGAACAACAGCATCGCCGCCATGGCGGCGATGGCGACCGCGATGATCAGCAGGTAGCGGCCCCACCCCTCCCCCGCCTGATAATAACCGTCCCGACGCAGGTGATAATACAACAACCCCGCGTTGATATACGCGGACAGGGAGGTAGCCAGGGCCAGTCCCGCGTGCTTCAGGGGGAACACCAGGATCAGATTGAGGACGATATTGGACAGCATGGCGATGACCCCGATTTTCACCGGCGTGCGGGTGTCCTGACGGGAGAAGTAGGCCGACGCCAGGACCTTGATCAGGATAAAACCCGGCAGCCCCACCGTATAGGCCACCAGGCTGCGGCTGGCCATGTCCACGTCGACGGCGGTGAAGGCGCGGTACTGAAACAGGGTGGTCAGCACCGGGGCCGACAGGATCGCCAGGCCGGCGGCAGCGGGGGCGGAGACGAGCCAGACCCAGCGCAGCGCCCAGGTCAGGGTGCGGGAATAACTCTCTCTGGAATCATTGGCGTGATCGGCGGATAAATAGGGCAGGATCACCGTGGCCAGGCCCACCCCGAACACCCCCAGAGGAAACTCCACCATGCGGTTGGAGTAATACAGCCAGGAGATGCTGCCGGTCTGCAGGAAGGAGGCTATCAGGGTGTCCACCAGCAGATTGATCTGGGTGATGGAAACGGCGAACAGGGTGGGCA
>JARRRO010000072.1:0-13740 GCA_037380645.1 Gammaproteobacteria bacterium
ACCCGGCCGCGCAGCTGGTGCAGTTGGGACAGGCCCAGGCGTTCGGCATTCTCGATCACCATGAGCCCGGCATTGGGGACGTCCACGCCGACCTCGATTACCGTGGTCGCTACCAGCAGATGGACGTCTCCGGCCTGGAACGCCCGCATGATGCGTTCCTTTTCCCCGCTCTTCATGCGTCCGTGGATCAGGCCGACCCGCAGCTGCGGCAGCAGCTCCGACAGGGAGGCGTGGGTGTCGGTGGCCGTCTGGCACTGCAGTGCCTCGGATTCCTCGATCAGGGTGCAGACCCAGTACACCTGCTGGCCGGTGCGGCACACCGAGGCGATCCTTTCTATCAGTTCATCGCGCTTTTCATTGGACAGTACGGCGGTGGCAATGGGCTGACGGCCGGGCGGCAGCTCGTCGATGACGGACACGTCCAGTTCAGCGAACAGGGTCATGGCCAGGGTCCGGGGGATGGGCGTGGCGGTCATGATCAGCTGATGGGGATAGACGTCCCCGCCGCCGCCCTTTTCCAGAAGGGTTAGGCGCTGGTGCACGCCGAAGCGGTGCTGTTCATCAACGACGATCAGCCCCAGCCGCCCGAAGTTCACCGTCTCCTGGAACAGGGCATGGGTGCCGACGGCGATCAGCGGCTGGCCGGAAGCGATCATCTCCAGGCTGGCGCTGCGGGCGGCGCTGCCCTGCCTGCCGGTGAGCAGGACCACGGGAATATCGAAGCTGGAGAACCATTGCTGCAGGTTGCAGTAATGCTGGTCCGCCAGCAGTTCCGTCGGCGCCATCAGGGCCACCTGACAGCCGGCGTTGATGGTCTGCATGGCGGCGGCGGCGGCCACGACGGTCTTGCCCGAGCCCACGTCGCCCTGGATCAGCCTCAGCATGGGCGTCCCCTGGGCGAGGTCCGCCCGGATCTCGTCCAGCACCCGTTGCTGCGCACCGGTCAGCTGGAACGGCAGGGCAGACAGGAAGGCGTCGGTCAGGTCGTGGCCGCCGACCGCCACGGGCGCCGCGTGCAGGTGCCGGATGCGTTGCCGGATGGTGCGCAGGCTGAGGTGGTGGGCCAGGAGTTCTTCCAGGATCAGCCGCAGCTGGGCCGGGTGCCGGCCCCGTTCCAGCGCCTCCAGGTCAGTGTCGGGACCCGGCCGGTGCAGGGTGATCAGCGCATCGTCCAGGGCCGGCAGGGGGCGCGAACCCAGCAGGTCCGGGGGAATCAGTTCCTCCAGGCCGCCTTCCCGGCGCAGGATGGCGAGGGCCTGTTCGGTGAGCCGGCGCAGCCGCAGCTGATTCAGGCCCTCCACCGCGGGGTAGACCGGCGTCAGGGTCTCTTCCACGCGGTCCAGCTCGTTCTCCGCGATGAACTGGCACTCGGGATGGACCATCTCCAGGCCGGCACCGCCGCGGCGGACCTGGCCCCAGCAACGGAGACGGCGTCCCTGGACCAGTGCCTCCTGGCGCGCCCGGCTGAAATAAAAGAAGCGCAGGATCACCGCTCCCGTCCCGTCGCTGATCCGGCACAGCAGGGAGCGCCGCCGGCCGTAGCGGATCTGGGTCAGCTCGATGACGCCCTGGACCAGTGCCTCACGCCCCGGCGTGAGGGCGCCCAGGGGGGTGATGCGGGTGCGGTCGATGTAGCGATAGGGCAGATGAAACAGCAGGTCCCGGACGCGGTGTATACCCAGACGCCGGAGCCTGTCCTCAATGCGCGGCCCGACACCGCTGAGGGAGGAAACCGGGGTGGCCAATCGCGGGGCGGGGCGTTTTCCCACGACGGGACGGCGGCGGTCAGGCGTCGAGGACGAGGACGGCGTCCATCTCCACCTGTGCCCCCTTGGGCAGCTGGGCGACGCCGATGGCGGCGCGGGCGGGGTAGGGTTCCCGGAAATGTTCCGCCATGACCTCGTTGACCAGGGGAAAGTGGCCGAGATCGGTGAGATACACGGTCAGCTTGACGATAGCGTCCAGGGTCCCGCCGGCCGCCTCCGCCACCGCGCCCAGATTGGCGAAGACACGATTGACTTGCTCGCGCATGTCGCCTTCCACCAGTGCCATGGTCTCCGGGTCCAGGGGGATCTGCCCCGACAGGTATACCGTGTCGCCGCTGCGGACCGCCTGGGAATAGGGACCGATGGCCGCGGGAGCCCGGTCGGTGGAAATAATTTGACGAGCCATGACTGTTCCTTGTTTGAGATTGGAGTTGCGGGTTCTACCGGCCTGGACCGGGGGCGCATCAGCGCCGGCTGATCCGCGAGACGTGCTTGAGCTTGCGCACGTGGCGCATGATGCGCGCCAGGTGAAGCCGATCCCGCACCTCCACGACGAATTTCAGGGTGGTATATCGGTCGTCCCTGTCCTGCATTTCCACGTGCACGATGTTCGCCTCCAGGTCCGCGATGGTACTGGCGAGCTTGGCCAGGACCCCACGCTGGTTGGTGACGTCGACCCGGATATTGGTGGGGAAAGTACCCCCGATCTTGCGCTCCCATTCCACGTTGATCCATTTCTCCGGGAGGTTGCGGTATTCGGTGACGTTGGGACAGGACTGATGATGGACGGTGATGCCGCGCCCGGTCGTCACGAAGCCGAGGATGGGGTCGCCGGGGATGGGCAGGCAGCATTTGGGGAAGTTCACCACCATGCCCTCGGTGCCCTGGATCATGAGCGGCCCGACGTCCTGGCCATTTTTCCTCTTGGCCTTTCTCTTCTTGCCCTTGGGCACGCTCTGGGATTCCAGCAGCTGTCTGGCGACCAGGGTGGCCATGCGGTTGCCCAGGCCGACCTCCTGCAGCAGGGTGCTCTCGCTGTCGAGATTGTATTCCTCCAGCGCCCGCTGCATGTTTTGCGGGCGGATGTCGTCATAGCCGGCGTTCAGCATTTTCAGTTCCCTCACCAGCAGCCGCTTGCCCAGGGTTTCCGCCTCGTCCCGCTGCAGTTTCTTCAGATAGTGGCGGATATTGGATCGCGCCTTGGCGGTGACGGCGAAATTCAGCCAGGCCGGATCCGGGCGCGCACCCGGAGCGGTGATGATCTCCACCGTCTGGCCGGTGGCCAGGCGCGTGCCCAATGGCGCCAGCCGTCGATCCACGCGCGCCCCGACGCAGCTGTTGCCGACGCCGGTGTGGATGGCGTAGGCGAAATCCACCGCGGTGCAGCCGCGCGGCAGTTCGATGATCTTGCCCTGGGGGGTAAACAGGTACACGGACTCGGGGAACAGGTCGACCTTGACGTTTTCCAGGAACTCCTCGGGGTTGCCCGCGGTGGTCTGCATTTCCATGACGCTGCGCAGCCATTCCCGCGCACGCTTGTGGGCGCTTCGGTGGTCGTTCAGGCTGCCGGACTTGTACAGCCAGTGGGCGGCGATGCCGGCCTCGCCCACGTCGTCCATTTCCCGGGTCCGGATCTGCACCTCGATGGGGACGCCGAAGGGGCCGAACAGTACCGTGTGCAGCGACTGGTAGCCGTTGGACTTGGGGATAGCGATGTAGTCCTTGAACTTGCCCGGCACCGGCTTGTACAGGTTGTGCACGCTGCCGAGGACGCGGTAGCAGGTGTCCACGCTGTCTACGATGATGCGAAAGGCGTACACGTCGTAGACCTCGGAGAAGGACAGCCCCTTGTCACGCATCTTCTGGTAGATGCCGTAGAGGTGTTTCTCCCGCCCGATGATCTGGGCCGGGATCTTCTCCTGACGCAGCCGGCGCCGGAGGGCGTTCCGGATCTTGTTGATAATCTCCTTGCGGTGGCCGCGGGATCTGATGACCTGCTGGGTCAGGATCCGGTGGCGCATGGGGTAGAGGGCGGCGAAGCCCAGCTCCTCCAGCTCCAGGCGGATGCTGTTGATCCCCAGGCGCTGCGCAATGGGGGCATAGATCTCCAGGGTTTCGCGGGCGATGCGCCGGCGCCTCTCGGGCTCCAGGGCTCCCAGGGTGCGCATGTTGTGCAATCGGTCCGCCAGCTTTACCAGGATAACGCGGATATCATTGCTCATGGCCATGAGCATCTTGCGGAAATTATGGGCCTGGGCCTGGGCGCGGGTGTCGAATTGGATCTGGGTCAGCTTGCTGACGCCGTCCACCAGCTCGGCGATGCCTTTGCCGAACTTGCGGTGGATCTCTCCCTTGACGGTCCCGGTGTCCTCGATGACGTCGTGGAGGATGGCGGCCGCCAGGGTCTGGTAGTCCATGTGCATGTCGGCCAGGATCCGGGCTACCTCCAGGGGGTGATGGATATAGGGCTCCCCGCTCTGGCGGTGCTGACCCTCGTGGGCCTTGGCGCTGAACTCGTAGGCGTCACGGATCCGGTCTATCTCGCCGGAGGGCAGATAGCTGCGGGTAAGCCTTTCCAGATCGGTGATGGTGGTGGTCATGCCGACATTGTAGCACCAGACGGCGGCGCGGTTTCAGCACCAGGGCGCCGGGAGCGGCGGCCGGGGGCCTATTCGGCGGAGGCGGGAAACTCCAGTTCCGCGGCGACGTCCTCGTCGTAGCCGCTGTTGTCCAGCTTGTCGATGTTTTCCGGCGTCACCAGAGCCTGGGAGACCTCGCGCAGGGCGATGACCGTCGGCTTGTCGGCGTCCTCCTCGATCAGCGGTTCCGCGCCCCGGGCCAGCTGGCGGGCCCGCTTGGTGGCCAGCAGCACCAGGTCATAACGGTTGTTGATGTGTTCCAGACAGTCTTCGACGGTGAGTCTCGCCATGAATCGTGTTCCTCGGGACTTTAAACAAGGGATAAGGGATTTCGGATGAAGGCCGTTCAGCCAAAAAAGCTATTTTACTCGGGATCCGGCTTACCAGGCAATATCCGGTCCACGAAGTCGTCGTAATAGGCCCGGTGCCGGCGGTAGTCCCGGCCCGCGGCCCGGAACACGGCGGCCAGGTCCTGCCGGGCGGTCTCCAGGTCGTCATTAATCACCAGGAATTCATATTCCGCGTAATGGGACAGTTCCCGGGCGGCATCATCCATGCGACGGCGGACCGTGGCCTCCTCGTCCCCGCGGCCCTTGAGGCGCGCTTTCAGGGTGGCGTAGGAAGGCGGCAGGATGAAAATCCCCACGGCATCGGGGAGGCGTTCCCGCACCTGGCGTGCGCCCTGCCAGTCGATCTCGAGAATAACGTCCACGCCCGCCACCAGCCGCTCTTGCACCCAGTCCCGGGAAGTGCCGTAGTAATGGTCGAACACGCGGGCGTGTTCGAGGAAGCGGTCTTCCTCGACCAGGGAGAGGAAGGCCGCCTCGTCCACGAAGTGGTAATCCTGGCCGTCCCGCTCTGACGGCCGGGGCGGGCGGGTGGTGTGGGAAATGGAGACGGCCAGGTCTGGCATGGTCTCGAGCAGGGCCTTTACCAGGGTGGTCTTGCCGGCGCCGGAAGGGGCCGAGACGATGAAGAGGTTTCCCCGTTGCTCCGTCACCGGCGGCCCTTATTCAATATTCTGGATCTGTTCGCGCATCTGTTCGATCAGCACCTTGAGTTCCACCGAGGCGTTGCCGGTGTCGATGTGTTGGGACTTGGAGCCCAGGGTATTGGCCTCCCGGTTCAGCTCCTGCATGAGAAAGTCCAGGCGCCGACCCTTGGGTTCGTCCTTATCCAGGATGCGTTTGATCTCCTCCAAGTGCACGTCCATGCGGTCCAGCTCCTCGGCCACGTCCATTTTCTGCGCCAGCAACAGCATTTCCTGCTCCAGCCGTTCGTGATCCAGCTCCGACTGAATCTCCTGGGCGCGGCTCAGGTAGCGCTCCCGGATCCCGGTCAGGATCTCCGGTAGCCGCTCCCGCAGCCTGCCGACCTGCTTCGCGGCCAGGTCGCAGCGTTCCACGATCATGGTTTTGATCTTCGCCCCTTCCCGCTCCCGGCTGTCGATGAGCAGCGCCAGGGTGTCGTCCAGCAGGGCCAGCAGGGGCCCGCTGATGCGCTCGTAGTCCGGGGCAAGCTTCTCGATCACCCCCGGCCAGCGCAGCACGTCCAGGGGGTTGAGGGGGGCGCGGTCGGACAGGGGTAGGGACGCGGCAGCAAGGATGACCCGTTCGGCCAGGGCCCGGTTGACGGGCAGTTCCGGCGCCTCCGCCCCGCCGTGGTCGAAGCGCAGCAGGCAGTCCACCTTGCCCCGCCTGATCCGCGCCGAGATGTGCTCGCGCACAGCCGGTTCCAGCACGCGCAGGTCCTCCGGCAGGCGCACCGCCATCTCCAGGTAACGGTGGTTGACGGTCCTGATCTCCCAGATGGCGCTGCCCCAGTCCGAGGTTTGTTCCAGTCTGCCGAAGGCAGTCATGCTGGCGGTCATATGGCGTTCCGATTCTTTTTATGGCTGCCAATGGTAACCGTTCGTGGGGGTGAGCGGAACATCCGATCGCCCGCCGCCGGGGTGAGCCGCGGGACGGCAGATGGTAAAATCGAACAAACGGGCAGTGGGGCCTTCTCCCGGTTGCCGGTCGCCCGTTGATCTACCCTGAAAGCGCAGGTCAGACCCGATCGCGGACGGGCCGGCGACACCGCGCCGCCTGCAGAGAATGCCATGCCCACTGGAGGTTACGTTATGCGCCCGAGCGGTCGGAAACCCGAAGAACTGCGTCCCATCTCCCTGACCCGCCACTACACCGTGCACCCGGAAGGATCGGTGCTGGTGGAGTTCGGCCGGACCAAGGTCCTCTGCAACGCCACCGTGGACGAGACGGTCCCCCCGTTTCTGAAGGGCCAGGGGCGGGGCTGGGTCACGGCCGAGTGGCGACCCAGCACCGGCAGGGCGGGAGGACCATGGAGATACAGCGTCTCATCGGTCGCTCCCTGCGCGCCGTGGTGGACCTGCAGAAGCTGGGCGAACGCACCGTCATCGTGGACTGTGACGTGATCCAGGCCGACGGCGGGACCCGCACCGCTTCCATCACCGGCGGCTACGTCGCCCTGGTGGACGCCGTCCGCCATGTCCGCGAACGCGGCCTGCTCAAGGCGGACCCCCTGCTGGCGCAGGTGGCCTCTGTGTCCGTGGGGATTGTCAACGGCGAGGCGGTGGTGGATCTGGATTACGCGGAGGACTCCACCGCAGAGACGGACATGAACGTGGTCATGAACGACGCCGATCAGTTTATCGAGGTACAGGGGACGGCGGAGGGTCATCCCTTCGACCGGGGAGAGCTGGACGCCATGCTGGATCTGGCCCGCGACGGCATCCGGGGGCTGTTCGCCATGCAGCACGGTGTCCTGGCGGAGTGACGGCGATGCAGTCCGACCGGCGGGTGGTCCTGGCCAGCGGCAATCCGGGCAAGCTGCGGGAGATCGGCGCTATTCTGGCGCACCTGGACATGGAACTGGTCCCGCAGTCGGACTACGCCGTGCCGGAGGCGGCGGAAACGGGGCAGACCTTCGTCGAGAATGCCCTGATCAAGGCCCGCTACGCCGCGCAGCAAACCGGCCTGCCGGCTATTGCCGACGATTCCGGCATAGAGGTGGACTGCCTGGGCGGGGCGCCGGGGATCTATTCGGCCCGCTACGCCGGGCCGGGTGCCAGCGACAAAGCCAACCTGGATCTGCTGGTGGAGAACGCCTTTGCCGCCGGGCCAGGGGCGCCGGCCGCCCGGTTCCGCTGCGTCATGGTGTACCTGGCCCGTGCCAACGATGCTGCCCCGATCATCGCCCAGGGGACCTGGGAGGGCTATCTGGTGGACACCCCGCGGGGGGAAAACGGATTCGGTTACGATCCGGTTTTCTTCGTGCCGGAACACCACTGCACCTCGGCGCAGCTGCCGCCCGAGGTCAAGAACCGCATCAGCCACCGGGCGCGCGCCCGGGCCGAACTGGCGGAGAAACTGGCCGCGGGTGTGGTGCCATGCAACACCTACTGCGATTTCAAATCCCATAAGGCCGGGGACGAGATCCCCGAGATGGCCTATATCGACGCCCTGATCCGGGATCTGGACCAGTCCCTGCCCCAGGCGGGGGAGAGGGAGATCGTCAGCGTCTTCCTGGGTGGCGGGACGCCCAGCCTGTTTTCCGCCGCCGCGGTGGAACGCCTGTTGAACGCCGTGCGCGGGCGCCTGAATCTGGCGCGGCAGGTGGAGATCACCCTGGAGGCCAATCCGGGCACGGCGGAGGCCGGGCGCTTCGCCGGCTACCGCCGGGTGGGAGTCAACCGGCTGTCCCTGGGCGTGCAGAGTTTCGCCGATGCCGAGCTAGCGGCGCTGGGACGTATCCATGACGCGGCCGAGGCGTGCCGGGCCCTGACCCTGGCCGGGACGGCCGGGTTCGACAATATTAATATCGACATCATGTACGGCCTCCCGGGACAGGAGGCGGCCGGTGCGGTGCAGGACCTGGCGGCGGCACTGGTCTTCTCGCCCGCCCACCTGTCCTGGTACCAGCTCACCCTGGAACCCAACACCTTGTTTTACAGCCATCCGCCGACGCTGCCCGACGATGACCGGGTCGCCGACATGCAGGAACGGGGCGAGGCGCTGCTGTTGGCACACGGCTACCGGCGCTATGAGGTTTCCGCCTGGGCCCTGCCGGGGAGGGAGACCAGACACAATCTCAACTACTGGGAGTTCGGCGATTACCTGGGGCTGGGGGCGGGCGCCCACAGCAAGCTGACGGATCCGGTTACGGGCCGAATCATGCGCTATTCAAAACTCAGTCTTCCCGGCCGCTATCTGGAAACGGCGGGCTCAGACGCCGCCGTCACCGGAAAGCGGGTCCTGGGGGACGACGACCTGGTCCTGGAATTCATGATGAATGCACTGCGTCTGGCGCGGGGTTTCGAGGCCCCGCTGTTCGAGACGCGGACCGGCCTGTCCCTGGACGGGCTGGGGGAAAAACTGGGGCGGGCGGTGCAGGCGGGCCTGCTGTCCACGGCGGGCGGCCGCATTACCCCCACCCCGCGCGGCAGCCGCTTTCTGAATGATCTGCTGCTGTGTTTTGAATGAAACGACCGCTCCCGGCAAGCTATCCCTTTTGACGTGGCTCACGCGTAACCGGCCTCCAGATGCTATAGCTATAGTGAGAATCGCATAAGCCTCGAGGAGGGGACGATGAAAACGTACAAACGCTTGCTGGTGCCGGTCGATTTTTCGGATGCCTCCGTCGCCGCATTCACCGCCGCCAGGGATCTTTGTGCCGCGCTGGAGGGGGAGATGAAGGTCGTCCATATCCATCAGCTGCAAGTGCCTTACGTGGGGGATGGCGGGTTCTACGTGCCGGAAATGGATGAAGACGAGGTGCTGAAGGAACGGGAAAACGAACTGGCGGATTTCGTGAAAAAGCACGGCGAGAACGACGTCGAAATCAGCCGCGAGGTGCGCCTGGGGGATCCGGAAACGGAGATCAACGAGATGGCCGGTGAGTACCAGGCGGACTTGATCATCATGGGAACCCATGGCCGCACCGGCCTGTCGCACCTGCTAATGGGCAGCGTGACGGAGAGCGTCCTGCGCCACGCCAACGTCCCCATCCTGGCAGTGAGACACAAATAACCGCCTGTATATATATTCTGCGGCGGCCCGCTGTCCGCCGCGCCGTCGTGATTCGACAAGCCTTGCCGCCATGACCTTATGAAAGCGATGGTCCTGACTGAAATCGGGAAGCCGCTGGAGTTCCGTGACTTACCCGATCCTGAATGCGGACCCCGGCAGGTGCTGATCAAGGTCGGCGCCTGCGGTGTCTGCCGTACCGATCTGCACGTAGTGGACGGCGACCTCCCCGATCCCAGGCTGCCGCTGATCCCCGGGCACGAAATCGTCGGCGAGGTGATGGAATCGGGCAGCGGTGTCGACGGCATCACCGTCGGGGACAGGGTGGGCGTGCCCTGGCTGGGTTGGACCTGCGGCCGCTGTCTCTACTGCCGCCGCGGGCAGGAGAATCTCTGCGATAATGCCCTGTTCACCGGCTACCAGCTGGACGGCGGTTATGCCCAGTACACTGTCGCCGATCACCGCTACGTGTTTCCCATAAGCGGAGGGATGAGCGATGCCGACGCCTCTCCGCTGCTGTGCGCCGGCCTCATCGGTTACCGTTCCCTCAGGTTATGCGGCGACGCCGAACGCATCGGCATGTACGGCTTCGGCGCGGCCGCCCACGTTATCGCCCAGGTCGCCGTACATCAGGGCCGGGAGGTTTTTGCCTTCACCCGGGAGGGCGACACTGCCGCGCAGGAATTCGCCCGCCGCCTGGGGGCGGTGTGGGCGGGGGTCTCCACCCAGGCCCCGCCGGAACCGCTGGACGCCGCGATCATCTTCGCCCCGGTGGGCGAGCTGGTGCCGGCGGCTTTGCGGGCGGTGCGCAAGGGCGGCACCGTGGTCTGCGCCGGCATCCACATGTCCGACATCCCGTCCTTTCCCTACCGCATCCTGTGGGAGGAACGGGTGATCCGATCGGTGGCCAACCTGACGCGACGGGATGGCGAGGAGTTTCTGGATCTGGCGCCCCGGATCCCGGTCACCACCCATACCGAGACCTGTCCCCTGGAAGACGCCAACCGTGCCCTGGAGCGGCTGCGCAGCGGTCAGCTGCAGGGCGCCGCCGTGCTGCTGCCGCCGCCTTGACGCCGACCTCCCAGGACGCGGCGCGGGACTATCGGGGAGAAATATTTATTCACTTATACAATAAAGATAGTGTCTTCGGGTTCCGCGATGCAGGGATTCTCCAGCACGCCTATGTCCTCGATCTCTATCCTGACTACGTCGCCTGCCTTGAGCCAGGCCGGCGGGTCCAACTTGAATCCGACACCGCTGCTGGTGCCGGTGGAGATGATGTCACCGGGCTCCAGAGTGAAGGCCGTGGACAGGTATTCCACCAGGACGTAGCAGTTGAACAGCAGGTTGCGGGTGTTGGTGTCCTGACGCAGCTCGCCGTTGACCCAGGTCTTGAGATCGAGGCGGTGGGGGTCGCCGATCTCATCGGCGGTGACCAGCCACGGGCCGGTGGGGCCGTGGGTGTCGAAGGACTTGCCCATGGTCCAGGTTGAACTGTGTACCTGCCAGTCGCGGACGGTGACATCGTCGACGATGAGATAGCCGCCAATCACCTCCGCGGCCCGGTCCTTGCCGACGTGCCGGCAGCGACGGCCGATGACCATGCCCAGCTCACCTTCGTAATCCACCTTATCGGAGACGCGTGGAATATGCACAGGCGCCCCCGGGTCGTTCACGCAGGTGGACTGCTTGTTGAAGATCTTGGGGCGTTCGGGCAGCTTCGCACCGGTCTCCTCGATATGGTCCAGGTAGTTGAGACCGACGCACAGGAACTTGCCGGGTTTCGGTACGGGGGCCAGCAGGGTGACCTCCTCCAGCGCATAGCGTCTTCCGCCGGCGTCGGCCGCTGTCTGCAGCCTGCGCCGGCCTTCCTCGCCGGGCTGGAGAATTTCGGGGATGGTACCCAGGCCCTCGCCGGCATCGCTGCAGTCGAGGATTTCACTGTCGCGTACGATCCCGATGCCTTCCCGATCACCGGTCCGGAATCTGGCTAGTTTCATATCGGTTACCCTGTTGTTGTTATCCCGGCACGGTGGAAATGCAACGGCCGGCGTTATTGAAACCGCTGTATTGCGCGGAGCTGCAAAATTATACACGCCTGCCGGCATGGATTCGACCGGCCGTAATAGAATCAAGCCGTCGTTTGTTTTAAAATTTTTCCACTGACAGTCAGTAACGAGATGAACAAAAATAATATGCAGCAACACTCGACTGAGCGCTACGGCGGTTTTGCCCGGTTTCTGCACTGGGCGACGGCCATCATCGTCCTGATCGCCTTCATCTTCGGACCGGGAGGTTCCGAGGAGCACGTCTATTCGCCGCAACGCGATTTCGACCGTCATCTGCACGAGACCCTGGGCCTGTGCGTGCTGGCGCTGGTCGTGGTCCGGGTGATCTGGCGGATGTTCGACACCCGGCCCGAACCTCCGCCGGTGCCGCGCTGGATGGATGTTTCGGCAAAGGCCGTGCAGGGGCTGTTGTACGTTCTCCTGTTTGCGCTTCCGATCACCGCCATCACCGGGGCGTGGCTTGAAGGGCATCCGCTGACGCTGCTCGGAGGCGTGGAGATCCCGCCCCTGGTGGCGAAGATGCATGCCACCGGTGCAACCATCGCCACCATACACACCTGGCTGGGCGATGCGATCCTGTGGCTGGCGGGAGCTATCCTCGGGCGTATATGGGAGTGTAAAGACGGGTATGTTTACGCGATGTACTGGGGAGGCGCTTCGGGTCCGCGGTGGAATAGTCCGCTGGTCAGGTGGATGGAGAGCGAGGGGGTAGCCACCGAGTTCATAAAAGGGTATGACTGGGAAACTCTCAGTCTGATACAGACTCCCCCGGAAATACTGGAACAAATCGCGGCGCCGACGCGGGCACTTTTCCAAAAGCATACAAAGGAAGAACTGCTGGAAGGAGCCCTCGAGCACAACGCCCAGGTCTATCCTCTGAACAGCACCGCCGAGATAGCGGTCAACCCGCAGCTCGCCGCCAGGGACTACTGGGTGGAGCTTGAACACCCTGAACTGGGCGTTTCCATAACGTACCCGGGTCCCTGGGCAAAGACGACGGAAGCACCGCCCCGGGTGACACGCCGCGCTCCGCTTATTGGCGAGCATAACGAAGAAATCTACGTTAAGGAAATGGGATATTCCGAAGATAAACTCAGGGAACTGAAACGGGACGGAATCATTTAACGAAGGCAGTACAGGAGAAGAGAAATGCCGAAGAAACTGCTTGAAGGTGTAAAGGTCTGTGATTTTTCCCGCGTAATCGTCGGGCCGCTGACAACCAAGCCGATGTCCGACTACGGCGCTACAGTGGTCAGGATAGAAGGCAGGAGCAACCTGGAGATTTTCAGGATTCAGGCTGCTGACCCGGACCTCGCAACACAGTTTACCCAGTGGAACACCGGCAAACTGGGAGTTACCCTGAATCTTACCGACCCGAAGGGTAAAGAGATAGCGATGAAAATAGCCGCTTGGGCTGACATCGTGGTGGAAAACTTCGCCGGTGGAGTGATTGAAAGACTCGGGTTTGGTTACGAAGAAATAAAGAAAGTCAACCCGGACGTCATTATGCTGAGTTCCTGTATGCAGGGACAGACCGGACCTTTCTCCCGGCATCCCGGTTGGGGATTCCAGCTTTCAGCGCTTTCCGGATTCAGTCATATCACGGGCTATCCCGACCGCCCTCCTCCCGAACTGGGAGTTTATACCGATTTCATAACGCCTCATTACAATGTCTGCCTCCTTATCGGAGCGCTGCTGTACCGGCGCAGGACAGGCAAGGGGATGTTTATAGATACGGCCCAGTTCGAGACGGGACTGCACTTTATTTCGCCGCTCATACTGGACTACTTCGTTAACGACCGGGCTGCGGAGAGAATGGCCAACCGTACCGATACCGCAGCCCCGCACAATGCTTTCCGGTGTAAGGATGAAGAAAGGTATTGTATAATCAACGTCTCCAACGACGAAGAATGGGAGAAATTCTGCGGCGTCCTGGGAAACCCGGAATGGACGAGAGAGCCGGATTTTGCGACAGAGGAACTGAGACAGGCAAATAGGGAAGAACTCAGGACACTGGTAGAACGTTGGACAGCCGATTTCACGGTCGAAGAGGTCATGAACAGGATGCAGCCCACCGCAATAACCTCGGAAAGGCTGCTCGATTTTAATGATCGTGAGAAAGTGAATAATGCTTATCGAGGCAAAGATGAAGACAGGTGGTGCGCTGTCGCGGTGACAACCGATGAAGAGTGGAGAAATTTCTGCGGGGCTGTCGGCAATC
>JARRRO010000073.1:0-6696 GCA_037380645.1 Gammaproteobacteria bacterium
CCGGGTAGCGATCCCTGTCGGCACGGATGGTGGTGGTAAAGCTGGCCATGACGTCGGGGCGGTCGAGATAATAGGTGATGTGCCGGAAGCCCTCGGCTTCGCACTGGGTGCAAAGAATATCTCCTGAACGGTAAAGTCCCTCCAGGGCGGTGTTGTTGTCGGGATCGATTTCCACCCGGGTTGCCAGCCGGCACTGCTCCGGCAGGGTGGGGATCCTGAGACCGCCGTCATGGACTTCGTATTCGCTCTTCTCCAGCGGCTTCCCGTCCAGCTCCACCGACAGCAGCGAAAGACCCTCGCCGTCCAGTTGCAGCGGCAGGCCGGTGGGCCTGTCGGGATTGCGCTCGAGGTGCAGGAGCGCCTGTACCTCGGTGCGCTCTCTGATATCCACGGTAAGATCAATGTGCCGGATGAAATAATCCGGGGCAGTGTAGTCCTTGCGGTACTTGGTTTCCGGGGCTGATGTCATGCTGGTAATGCCTGAGTCCGGCCCGCGCCGGCGGGCGGAAATAAACTGAGATTTGTCATCTTACCGGAGAATGCCGCGCGGGTTAAACAGCCTTGAGGGCGATGTCGTAGCCGCTTGACACCGGAACGACGCGTCAGGCTATCTGCTGACCGTGAGAGAGACTGGCGGGTTCCTCATTCAGCCATTGGAGCAAGGCATCCCAGCGTTCGCGATCTGCATCCACACGGCGGCCCTGCAGTTCATGGATGGACAGGCCCAGTTTCGCAGCGAGCATGTGGTTCTGGCTGTCGCGCAGCCTGGCGACCAGGGGGATGCCCAGGGTGGCCAGGAACCGTTCCAGATCCTTGAAGACCAGCGTGTGCTCGCGAACGCGGTTGGCCACGATGCCCAGGCGGATGCCCCGGCTGCGGATCTTGCCTATAAGCAGCAGGTCCTGGATGAAGTGGGCGGCGGCATGGATATCGATGGGAGAGGGCAGTACCGGCAGCAGGACGGTATTTACGGACTGCAGATAATCCAGGAGCTGCAGCCCGTGTACGCCGGAGGGGCTGTCTATAATGATCCGCTCTACGTTATCCGGCGTGTGCAACTGATAGGAACGGGTTACTCCCTGGCGGCGCTGGTAGGCGGCAATCCCCTGGATGCCCGGCCGTTCGGGATCACGCAGACCCAGCCACACCATGCTGGAGCCCTGGGGGTCGTAATCCATCAGGGCCGTCACCATCCCCCGGTGAGCGTAATAGCCGGCCAGGTTGGTGGCGATGGTAGTCTTGCCGCAGCCACCCTTGGCGTTGAGTACCAGAATGCGTTGCATGATTTGAGTATAGCAAAAAGGGATAATCAACCGGCGAGAAAGGCATCTTCGATAGTGGTCTCGTTCACACCCCCGTGATTAAATCGGATTTCTTCGAGGCGCGGCTAGCGGTAGCGCGCCTCCGCGGTTTGCAGGATCAGCAGGATGAGCCGGGCATAGTCGTACCCTGCCCAACCGGCCGAAAGGGCCATCCGGCTGTCAAACTGCCACGCGGGATTGGGGTTGGCGTCGAGCAGCTTCAGAACACCGTTGCTGTCGGCGCGAAAGTCGAATCGGGCATAATCGCGGCAGCGCAGGCGCATGAACAGGATAGTGCAGGCTTCTTCTATCCATTTGAGCGTCGCCTTATCGAGATCCGCACGCTTGTGGCGCAGCTGGTCCCAGTAGCGCGAATCGGGGTCGTACTTGCCGGCGAAGGTAAAGACCCGGGGAAGGTCCGTATCCAGGCCGGAATAGTCAACCACGGCGGGGGGCAGGATGGTGAGGCCGCCCGGGATGTTGCCGATCACGGAGACGGTGTACTCCTTTCCGCTCAGAAATTCCTGGATCACCGCCTCGGGCGGTTTGATATAAGAGGCGAGCCAGTGCAGATAACGATCGGCCTCATCGGCATTGTGCACGACGGAGCGCCGGGTTACGCCGTAGCTGCCGCCGCCCACGTTGGGTTTGATCAGGGCCGGGTATTCGGACGGGGCGGGGAAGGGTTCGACAGTGAGATCGACGAACCGATCGGCCGGGACCGGTATCCCGAGACTGGCGGCGAACGCCCCTACCAGCGTCTTGTCTCCCGCCGCGTCGATGGCCACGGCGGGGGAGCCGGTGCAGGGAAGATGCAGGATTTCGCAGAGACTGGGGATGTTGCTGATAAGGTCCTCGTTGTAGAAACCCGTGTCGCAGAAATTCAGAACCATATCGAAGCCGCCCTCGCGGAGGCGGTCGATGAATTGCCTGTGGTCATCGAGGATCGTGGCATGGTAGCCCTCCAGGCTGGCAAGTGCCTCCTGCAGCCGCTGGACCGCCTCGGCCTCGATGTCGGCCAGGTCGACTCCCTCGGTGAAGGCGTATGGCAGCCGGGAGTCGGGAAGGAGGACCGCGACTTCCACCGGGCGCCGGCTTGATTTTCTCCGCCTCCTGCCATTAGTCGGTTCAGACATGATCCCGCGGAATCCTGTGGTCCCAGTTTCTGGAAAAGACGCGTTGTTCTCCCTCGTAGGCATCGAGCGTCGCCAGGATACGGAACGAATGAGTATCTGAGGTGAGCACGGTGCTGGTCTCGGTCCGCACACTCCAGTCTTTGCGGCGCAGGGTCCACGTTGACCGGACCTCGCCGCGCACGGAGCCGTAGTCTCCGCGGCGGTAACTGTAACGCTCCGTCGCGGCCGTGCCCACCTCAAGACCGGTCTCAGCGAAGCGGAGAACGCCGTCGTCGATGACCACCTCCAGGGTGGAGAGATCGCGGGCAAGATCGCGGATGACCGTCCAGCGGTGATCCTCCGTCCGTATGACGCTGGTCGGGGTGGGCGGCGCGCATTCGGCCTCGCCCAGGGAACGCAGCGCTTCATCTTCGGCCCGCGGCGGGCGCACGGGCAGCGTCAGGCGGCTGGCGCCCGTGTAGACGGTCAGCGTGGCGCGTTCGGGCGCCGGCCAGGCGAGCGGAAAATAGGATGTGGAGAGTGACAGCCGCAGGTAGTGTCCGCTGGGAAAATACTGCGCGATGTCATTGAGCTTGATCTGTATCGTATAGCGCTCACCGGCAACCAGGAGCTGCGGGCGGGAATGTCCTTCCAGATGGGTGAGATTCATAAGGCTGTAGGTGATGCGTGTCGCCTCGCCGTTCGGGGCCACGTCGGAGAGACGGAGCGCGATCATGGCGACGGGCCGGTCCACCGACAGATCCAGATCCACCACCGGGGGGCCGAGTATCTCCAGCGGTTCCTTGAGCGGTGCGGTCTCGAACACCAGCGCCCCGCCGTCCTCCTCCCGCTGATCGTAGGGCAGATCCGGCGGCGCGGCATAGGAGCACCACTTGCCGGCAAATAATCCCACGCTCAGGGGCGACTGGATAGAGAAGGCGGTTTCGGGCACGGGCTTGTCCCCCTCCACGAGCCCGCTGCTGTCCAGCGTGTAGATACGGGACTCGATGCGGGGAGAAGGCCATTCCTGCTCGGCGACCCAGCGGCCGGGCCGCACCTTGTAGGTGGGGTGGGGCGGGACGCTGTCCTGCATCCAGACGCGCAGCATGGGGTCTTGCTCGACACCGCGATCGATTCCCTTCAGCCAATGATCCCAAAAGCGGACTACTTCCTGCAGGAACCCGACGGCCGGGCCGGGGGTGCCCATATGGGGATAGCTGTGGCTCCATGGCCCGATCATGGCCCAGCGCGGCACATTGAGATTGGCCAGCATACGGAAGATCGCGTTCGAGTAACCGTCGGCCCAGCCGCCGGCCAGCAGCACGGGCACCTCGATGGCGCTGTAATCTTCGCAGATTGAGCCGTGCTGCCAGTAAGCGTCCCGCCGCTGGTGCCGGAGCCATTTCTCCAGCCAGGGCTCGTTGTTCTGGAGGCGTTCCATCCACATGTCGCGCCAGGCCTCCCCGACGATTTCAGGATCGGGGGGCTGGGCGTTGAAGGCGAACATGACCGAGGCCCAGGAAAGGTTGTCGCCCAGCAGGCAGCCGCCCATGTGATGGACGTCGTCGGCATAGCGGTCGTCCGTGGAGCAAACGCTGATCACAGCCTTGAGCTCAGGCGGATGCCGGGCGGCGATCTGCAAGCCGCTGAAACCGCCCCAGGAGATCCCCATGATCCCCACCGAGCCGTCACACCATGGCTGGGCGGCAATCCAGCTCAGGACCTCGAGGCCGTCGTCCTGTTCAAGTTCGAGGTACTCGTCCTCGAGAATACCGTCGGAATCGCCGCTGCCGCGAATGTCGATGCGCAGGCACGCGTAACCGTGGCCCGCAATATAGGGCAGGTTGCGGCTGTCACCGGTGCGCGCGTGGTCCCGGCGCCGGTACGGTTCGTATTCGATGACGGCCGGTACCGGGTGCTGCTCCGCGTCTTCCGGTATCCATAATCGGGCCGCCAGGCGGCAGCCGTCGGACATGGGGATCCATACCGTCTCGATGCATTTGATCCGCTGCGGGAAGTTGTCGACGTACCTCACTGAGTTTCTCCTGATATGCGAGGCAAATGTTGCGGTCTATATGCACCAGTAGTTGGCGGTAACAATCTGCTTCCCGTCGTCCGGCGTTTAAATGGAGGAGAGAAAGTTACGATTCGGCGGCACAGGCTCGGCCATACCAAGCTGCAACCACGGACTTCGTAATCCATCAGGGTCATTATCATTACCCGATAAGCAAGAGCGTATGCCTGATCGGTGGCAACGATGGTCTTTCCGCCGCCACCCTTGGCGTTGAGTACCAGAATACGTTGCATACATTAATTATAGCAGTTAAGCGAAGAAACTATCGGTACAAGAAACCGGTGTGAAGGAGCGGAAATTCACCCTTACAGGTTTCTTCCTTTGCCATATCCTTACTTGACTTCACGGGAGGAGCAGCCGGCCGGAGTTTGTTTTTGTGATTCATCCCAGAGATTTCATCACGGTATTTCATAAAATGAAAACTTTATGTCAACAGGGATAGTTCAGTTCGACTCTCCAAACATGCTTTCGGCTATTCAAGCAACCAGTCAGTGACAAAAATCATCAAGTTATTCGAAAGCCGGGCGGCCAGGGAGCACCGATTCAGCGAACTGGTCCGGCCGCATATCGGTTCACTGTACCGCATGGCGTATCGCTGGACCCAGGATCGAGATGACGCCGAAGACCTGGTCCAGGAGGCACTGGCCAAACTTGTCAGGCGTGTCGGTGACATGGAGCGGGTGGAAAAGCTGGGCCCGTGGCTGGTCAAGGTGCTGTACCGGTGTTTCGTCGATCTCTATCGCAAGCGCAGCCGCTCGCCCTCCGGAGAGAATCCGGGCTGGCGGGCGGACACGGACCTGCTGGACGAGCGGATTGCCGCTCTTCCTGAAGGCGCCGACGCCATACGGCGGCTGGAACTGCAGCGGGACCTGGCCAGGGCCATGGAGGGACTGGGCGGGGAGCAGCGGGACGTCATTCTCCTGCATGACACGGAGGGCTATTCGATCGATGAGGTGGCCTCGATCCTGGAGATCAGCGCCGGCACGGTGAAATCACGGCTGCACCGGGCCCGGGCGCGGCTGAAAAAATTCCTGGGGGATGGAACCTTTTAGGGGGTTTGTACGTGTTAGGGAGAAGGAGGCAGAGAAATGCACTGTAACGAGGCAAGACGAAGACTGGCAAAACCGGGCGGCGCGTCCGTTGCGGACAGCGAACTTGCGGAGCATCTGAGCGAGTGTGATGCCTGCCGTGATTACGCCCGGGAGCTGCGCCTCGCCGAGCTGTTGGCGGAAATACCGGTGCGTAAGCCGCTTCCCGGCATGGAGGAGCGGGTCTTGCAGCGGGCCCTCGGCCGCAAGGAAAGGGTCTCCCCGGCCGGTCTGCACCTCCGCTGGGCCCTGGCGACGGCGGCCAGCGTGATACTGGCGGTGGTTGTGACGCTGCAGTTCTACCCCTCCGGCGCCGGGCGTGAACCTGCCGCCGCCGGGATGGTAAAGGCCGCCGTGGTGGAGGTCGTGCCCCAGCAGACGCACATGGTAAATGTCCTGCTCACCAGTCACCGCGCATTGAATGATGCCCTGATCACGGTTCAGCTGGATGACAACCTGGCATTGCACGGCTACAAGGACGTGCACCATCTGAAGTGGCGCGCCTCGCTGAAGAGCGGAGGCAACAGGCTATCCCTGCCGGTAAAGTTACTGCAGGGGAATTCCGGAAAGATAACGGTCACGATCGAGCACGGCGGAAAGAGCAAACACTTTACGATTAATGTCACCGCCGCGCCCGAATCGGGTAGTCAGAAACTCTCCATGATTTAACCCAGGAGGTAGATGTTATGAAAATACGTACTTTCTTGTTTCCGCTGGTATTCACGGGACTTGCCCTGTATGGAGGTATGGTCGCGGCCCAGGATACCGGGGGCACAGGTGATGACTTGGACGTCAGTATGGGAGTGATAGGACAGGATCAAGCGCCGGACAGCCTGACTGATAAAATCAAGCTGCCGGATACCGCGTCCATGCAAGGCGATGAAAGCTCCACGGAGGGCCTGAGTACCGCCAATGACGCCCGGGAGAAGGCCGACAGCGCAAAGCAGGCCCGCGATGAGGCTGGCGATGAGAGCAGCGAAGCGGCGGAAGACGCCAGTGAACACGCCAGTGACATATCCAATGATGCGCGGGATCTGGTCAATGAGACGTCGGGTGACGTACGCCAGGCTGCCCAGGAGCTCTCCCGCGAAGCCGCCGACCAGGCCCAACCGTCAGGC
>JARRRO010000074.1:0-11624 GCA_037380645.1 Gammaproteobacteria bacterium
GTACAGGAACAGCATGCTCAGAAGTATGAGTATGACCACGGATAAGGCAGGCATGTCAGGAATAACATAAAGTTTTTCCACAGGAGATCTCCTCAACCAAAGAATATGGGGAAAATCAACGACTGTTATTTTGTTTCGTAGCTCAGCTGGGCAGTTCGTTGTTTCTCAGGGGGAAGTATAGTGACAGTGGCCACTGGCTTACCGTCCCGGATAGTGCTAACTGTGACGCAATACCACATAAATAATGTGAACTCGTAGCGGAAAACCGCGCCTGAAGGGGGATATTCGGCGGTTGCCGGCCGTTCGGGACCTGTTCTAAAGGGCGCCGGGGGAATGGTGAAAATTGATCATCGTCACTCTTTCCGGGATCGATTGGGATAAAATGCCAGCTTCGGGAAGGCCGGGGATTGGAATAAATCCTGCCTACATAATTAGTTACAGAGCTCTGGCCTGGCAATACAGGCAATCCGCAGAATTAATTTGGGCTTATTTTTCTTCCTATATTCAACTGTATAGAGTACTTTCTCGGTAACAAATCTTAGGCACGGCCTGGCATGTATCAATTCAGATACAGACGGAGTGTCGGCTTTACCCTGGTTGAGCTGGCACTGGTACTCCTGATTTCGGCACTGTTATTCAGTACTGTCAGGCCCGCCTATACGCATTTGGTGAACGAGGCCAAGTCGGGCACCGCGCAACATGACCTCAACCAGATCAGTGTGAAGATCAACCAATTCTACAAGCAAAACGGTCATTTCCCGGATTCTTTGTCCGAGGTATTTTCACCGGTCCCCAAAGACCCCTGGGGCAATCCGTATCAATACCTGCGCATAGACGGTGGGTCCGTATCGGGAAGCGGAAAACTGCGCAAGGACAGGAATCTTGTACCCATCAACTCGGATTACGATCTCTACAGCATGGGGCCTGACGGAAAAAGCGCGTCAGCGCTGACGGCGAGCATCAGCAGGGATGACATTATCAGGGGTAGAAACGGAAGTTACTTCGGGGTAGCAACGAATTATTAGTCCCTACCGTGATGAAATTCAACGCAAAAACTTTACGTAGCAGGGTTTCACGCAGGATATTCCTCCTCTTTTTGCTGGCTGCCGTCCTTCCCATCATTATCATCTCGATCATTTCCTATAAGCATATCAATCAGCAGATGGCGGAAGATGCGCAGCGCCAGCTGCATCAGGAATCACGCGCGCTCGGGCTCGCAGTCTACGATCGTTTGATAACGCTGGAAACGATTTTGGCGAATATCAGCGATCAGATAAATACCCATCGATTAAGTCCGGAATTCTGGGAGAGCAAATCCCTGCGGAGGATGTATGAAGACATCAACGAGTTCGGTGATAACGGCAGCAGGAAAGTGCTCCTGGGCAAGCCGATCGAACGACCAAGCCTGAACGAGAAACAAAGACAATTCCTGAAAAAAGGCAATGCTGTTGTTACAACGGACAGAACGGATTCGGGATTGGCGCTCGTGCTGGTGACATATCCTGTAAGTACCGACGGAACGGTAGATGACAAGGCGCTGCTGGTAGGCAGGCCCAAGGATGAATATATATGGAACTTCGGAATATATTCCCCCGAGATCGCGTGCTCCCTGACTAAGGAAAGAGAGATCATGGACTGCAGCACATCGGTTGACAGATCCGCCCTCAACGCCGTGTTTATGCCGGAAGTGTCATCGAAGAGGCTGAAAACATGGCAATATGGCGACAGGACCTATATGTCGTTCATCTGGGATCTCTTCCTCGGCGCCCAGTTTCATTCAGACGATATAGGCATCATGCTTGCCAAACCCAAGCACTATAGTCTGAGCGATATCAACAGCTTCAATACAATATTCCCGAAATCTTTGTTGATAACGGGTCTTGTGGTACTTGTTCTCACCATCAGTCAGATACGCAAGTACCTGAATCCGCTTGAACAATTGATGCTTGGGACCAAGCGGATAAGCGACGGCATTTTCAACAAGCCCGTACAGATAAAAAGCAATGATGAATTCGAGGTGCTGGGCGAGTCATTCAACACCATGGCCCAGCGCATAAGTGAACAGATAGGGACACTGAGGATGATGTCCAATATCGATCACATGATCCTGTCATCGCTGGATTCGAACCATATTACTTCCGTTTTAATAGACAACTGTCACAGCCTGTTCCCGGTTGATCACATTGCGGTGGTCAGACTAAACGGTGAAAACGTGGGCGGGAATACCATCACTTACAATATTGATAAAACGTTTGGCGAAAAGAAAACGGAAAGCATAGAAATAAATAATGAAAGGCTGCTCAATGAATATCTGCACTCGGATTATTTATGGGTGGACGATTCGGACAAGTCCGCGTATCTGCAGCCGTTGATTTCTCAGGGCGACAAATATTTTTTGGTGTTGCCGTTTATGTCTAAATTGCAGTTGACCGGCTTGCTTTGTCTCGGTAACAGAAAGTCATTCGAGGTAGACAATGTTAAGCTGCAGCAATTGCGTGAACTGGGTGACCGGGTGGCCGTGGCCCTGTCTAATGCAGCCTGGGAAGACAAACTTTACTACCAAGCGCATTATGACGCTCTTACCGGCCTGCCGAACAGGTATCTTCTCAAAGACAGGCTGGAGCAGGCAGTGGCCTGGGCAACAAGAGGAAACGGAAAAATAGCTCTGCTCCTTATCGACCTGGACAGATTTAAATTTATCAACGATTCCCTCGGTCATTCGGTAGGCGATGAATTGTTGATACAAGTGGCTGAGAGGCTGGCGTCCTGCGTACGCGCTTCGGATACCCTCTCGCGGTTCGGTGGGGATGAATTTACGATAATCCTGATGGGAGACGTGGGGAATGATGACATATTTACCCAGGCCAGCCGGCTCTCAAACCGTTTGCGTGAGCTGTTCGAAAGTCCATTCCTCCTGCAGGATCGAGAGATATTTATTACACCAAGCATAGGCATTGCCACCTGTCCGGACGACGCAAACAATCTCGAGGATCTGTTCAAGTACGCCGATAACGCCATGTATCAGGCCAAGGGCAATGGCCTCGGACAGTTCCATTTCTATGATCAGGTCCATAACAAGAACATATTAATGAAGCTGGACCTCGAGGCGGATCTCAGGCATGCCCTAAAAAGAGGCGAGTTGTACGTGGTGTACCAGCCCAAGATAGACTGCAGCAGCGGTCGCATCAGCGGTGCCGAGGCGTTGATTCACTGGACGCATCCCCAATGGGGGAATATCCCCTCCATGGAATTTATCCCAATAGCGGAAGAGACCGGCATGATATTCGAAATCGGTAATTGGGTGTTGCGTAGCGCTTGCAAACAGACAAAAGACTGGCTGAATCGAGGCATCGCCGATATCAGCATTGCGGTAAATCTTTCCGGGGAGCAGTTCAGGCGTACAGGAATTGAAGAAACTGTCGGGGGAATTCTAACGGAGTCGGGCCTACCTGCTTCCCGCCTGGAGCTGGAGCTCACCGAAAATGTAACCATCGAGAATTTTCAAAAGACGATTGAGTTTCTGGACAATTTCCACAAGCTGGGGATCACGATTTCCATCGATGATTTCGGGACGGGGTATTCCTCCATGTCCTATTTGCAGCAGTTCAATATAGATCGAATAAAAATCGACAAGTCCTTCATTGACAAGATACCGGAAAACAAGCAGAGCGTATCAATTGTGGATGCCATCATCGCCATGGCCCATGGCCTGGATTTGTCCGTTACAGCCGAGGGCGTTGAGACACAGGAGCAATACGAATATCTGCTGCAAACCGGCATCGATGAATTGCAGGGATTTTATTTCAGCCGTCCCCTGGAACGTGAGGCTTTCGAGCGCTTTTGCCTTGAATTTGAAAAGAAAAGAAAAAGCTATGCTTGATTGCAACATTGCGCAAGCCGGTGGAATCGGCGATGAGCGCCGTCATTCGTGCTCTCATGAACCCCTGGTGCATGACCACTCCCATTGATGCGGCCAGGCGACGGCCGGGGGCGAGGCCGGAGGAAGGATTATTTGCTGCGGGGGATGTTGAGGGGCTGCATTCGCTTTTCCCTGAGGCGCTCTTCGTGCTGCTGGCGCAGCCGCTCTTTCCAGATCTGGGTTTCGCGGTAGAGGGGGCAGGTCTTTTTCTTGACGGCGTCGGTGCAGCCGTCGGCGATTTCCTGATCTGACAGTATTATCGTGTCGCAATTGCACGCCTTGGGGTTATCCTTGGCGGCAAAGGCGACCGGGGCCAGCAGGGGAGCGAGCAGGGGGAGCAGTGCCAGAGTAGTTTTCAGCCGCATATATAAACTCCTGCGTATTAATGCCCTCTTTATAATCTAAGACAGCCCCCGGCACCGGAAATATCCGGGGAAAGCGCCGTACGCTGGCCGGGTCTCGCGGCCCCCCCGGGGCCGCCGGTCCCCGAACTTGCCGGCGCGACCCGTGTCATTAATATGATAATGAAAGATAATGGATTATTTTCTGGTTTTATCTTGATCCAGGCCAGGAACGTCGACCGGCGGCAAGCCCTATAATCAACAATGAAACTCGAGGCCGTTCAACCCCGGAGGCCGTTCGCCGTTATACAGCCAATGTCCCGACCACGCCTTTTCCCCGCTCTCGCCGCGGCCGGCCTCGGCCTGGCACTGTCCGGCTGCGCCATGGTGGGCCCAGACTACCGGCCGCCCAAACCGGACGTCCCCGACCAATGGGCAGGACCGGCCGAACCCGGCCCCCGGGACACTGCCGCCCTGGAGCACTGGTGGGAGCGGTTTCAGGATCCGGCCCTGGATGGCCTGATCCGGGACGCCCTGGCCGCCAATACCGATCTTGCCACCGCCCGGGCCAATCTGCGCGAGTCCCGGGCCCAGCGCAACCTGGCGCGCGCCGGCCTGGGGCCCTCGGTTAACGTCTCGGGTTCGGCCGGCCGCAGCGAAAGCGGCAGCGGTCTGCCGGCGCGCCAGAATTACAGCACCGGTTTCGACGCCAGTTGGGAACCGGACGTGTTCGGCGGTGCCCGGCGCGGCCTCCAGGCCGCCGAAGCGGATCTGCAGGCCAGCGGTGAGGCCCTGTACGAGACCCGGGTCACCCTGGTGGCCGAGGTGGCGCGCAACTATGTCGAACTGCGTACCGCCGAACGGCGGCTGACCATCGCGGAAAACAATCTCTCCGCCCAGCGGGAACTTTACCAATTGACCCGCTGGCGGCGCATGGCGGGTCTGGTGTCGGATCTGGACGAGGCCCAGGCCCTGTCCCTGCTCCAGCAGACCCAGGCCAGCCTGCCCGCCCTGCGCACCGCCGTCGTCGAGGCGCGCTACCGCCTGGCCATCCTGCTGGCCAAGCCGCCCGGTGAATTGAAGGCGCGCCTGAAGGGCACCGGCAGCATTCCCGTCGCCAGTGGCAAGATCGCGGCAGGCATCCCCGCAAACACCCTGCGCCAACGGCCTGACGTACGTGCCGCCGAGCGCCGCCTCGCCGCCCAGACGGCACGGGTGGGCCAGGCCGAGGCGGCCCGCTATCCCAGCTTCAATCTGAGCGGCTCCCTGGGTCTTGCAGCCTTGTCCGCGGGAGATCTCTTCACCGGCGATGCCGTCAACAATTCCCTGCTGGCCGGCATCACCGCTCCCATCTTCGACAGCGGCCGCATCCGCAGCAATATCGCCGTGCAGGACGCACGCCTGGAAAAGGCCCGAGTGGCCTACCGCGCCGCGGTGCTCACCGCTCTGCAGGACGTGGAAAACGCACTGGTCGAAGTGGCCAACACACGCCAGCGCCGGACGCAGCTCGGTCGGGCCGAGGCCACCGCCCGCCAGACCCTGGATCTGGCCCGGCAGCGCTACGCATCGGGCCTGGCCGATTTCCAGTCGGTCCTGGACAGCCAGCGTACCGTGCTCAGTCTCCAGGACCAGCTCGCCAGCAGTACCGGCGACTACAGCACGGCCGTGATCCAGCTCTACAAGGCTCTCGGCGGAGGTTGGACACCGGCAGCCGATGCTTCCGCCGCTAACAAGGGATCCTCATGAACAGACTGCAAGAACAAAAACCCGCCGGTCCCGGCGATGAATTGCAGGAAATGCTGGCCCGCGGCGGTGGCACCGGATGGTTCGCCCGCTACCGTCGCTGGCTGGTCCCGGTGACGGTCCTGATCGTGGGCGTCCTGGCCTACATCTACTTCAGCAGCGGTGGCGAGGGCAAGGCGACCCGGTTCCGGACCGAACCGGCCGTGATGGGTAACCTGGTGGTCCAGGTCTCCGCCACCGGCAATCTGCAGCCCACCAACCAGGTGGATGTGGGCAGCGAACTGTCCGGCATCATCGAGGCCGTTTACGTGGAGGAAAATGATCGCGTCAAGAAGGGTCAGGAACTGGCGGTCCTGGATCTTTCCAAGCTGAACGACGCCGTAAACCGCTCCAAGGCCAACCTGCAAGTGGCCCGGGCCCAGGTGCAGCAGGTCCAGGCCACGGTAGCCGAGAACAAGGCTAACGTGTCGCGCTTGAGGCACGTGGCCAAACTCTCCGGCGGCAAGGTGCCGTCACAGACCGAAATGGACACCGCCGTGGCTAATCTGAAGCGGGCCGAGGCCAACGAGGCCAGCGCCAAGGCCAACGTCGTCCAGGCCCGGGCCGCCCTGCAATCGGACGAGACCAATATCCAGAAGGCGCACATCCGCTCGCCCATAGACGGGGTGGTCTTGGCCCGCAAGGTGGAACCCGGCCAGACCGTGGCCGCCTCCTTCCAGGCCCCGGTGCTGTTTACCATTGCCGAGGACCTGACCAAGATGGAACTGCAGGTGGACGTGGACGAGGCCGACGTGGGCCAGGTGAAGGTGGGGCAGAAGGCCACGTTTACCGTCGACGCCTGGCCCGGCCGCCAGTACCACGCGGTCATCACCGAGGTGGGCTTCGGCTCCCAGGTGGTGGACGGGGTGGTCTCCTATCCCGCCAAGCTGCAGGTGAACAACGACGATCTCAGTCTGCGCCCGGGCATGACCGCCACCGCCGAGATCACCACCCTGGTCCGGGATAACGTGCTGCTGGTACCCAATGCCGCCCTGCGTTTCACCCCGCCCAAGCCGCCGGCTCAGGAGGAGGAAAAGCGTTCCAACGGCTCCGTACTGCGCTCCCTGTTTCCGCGGCCGCGCCATGAACGGACGGTGGAGACGTCGGCTCCGGTCCAGGGCACCAGCCGCGATATCTGGGTGTTGCGCAACGGCAAGCCCGAGGCGGTGAAAGTCCGGGTCGGGCCCAGCGACGGCAAGATGACCGAAATCACCGGCGGCGATCTCAAGGCCGGCATGGACGTCATCACCGAAGTCATGGTGAGCGGCCAGACGTGACCGACGCCGGCGCCCTCATCCGGCTGACCGGTATCACCAAGACCTACGGCCGGGGCCAGGCGGCCATCCAGGCCCTGCGCGGGGTGAGTCTTGCCGTGGAGGAGGGAGAATTCGTCGCCGTCATGGGGCCCAGCGGCTCCGGCAAATCCACGGTGATGAACATCCTCGGCTGCCTGGACGTGCCCAGCAGCGGCGAGTATGAATTCCGGGGCATACACGTGGAGAAACTGACCCGCAATCAGCGCGCCCTGCTGCGACGTTACTATCTGGGCTTCGTGTTCCAGGGCTTTAACCTGCTGGCGCGGACCACCGCCCTGGAGAACGTGGAGCTGCCGCTGCTGTATCGAGGCGAATCCACTGCCCGCCGTCACGGCGCGGCCCGGGCGGCCCTGGAACAGGTGGGTCTCAAGGGCTGGGAGGACCACACCCAGGCGGAGCTGTCCGGCGGGCAGCAGCAGCGGGTGGCCATCGCCCGGGCCCTGGTCACCAGACCCGCCGTGCTGCTGGCCGACGAGCCCACCGGCAACCTGGATACCCACACCAGCGAGGAAATCATGGATCTGATTACCGATCTGAACCGGGAACAGGGCATCACCGTCATCATGGTCACCCACGAATCCGACATGGCCGAGCACGCCAGGCGCATCGTCCACTTCCTGGACGGGCGGGTGGAAACCGACCAGCGCCGGGAGGAGACGGCCTGATGCTGTGGAATACACTGCTCCTGGCGTTTCGGGCCATACGCCGCAACCTCCTGCGATCCTTCCTCACCGTCCTGGGCGTGGTCATCGGCGTGGCCGCCGTCATCACCATGGTCACCGTGGGCAAGGGCGCCACCAAGTCCGTCGCCGATCAGATCGCCAGCATGGGCAGCAACCTGCTCCTGGTCCGCCCGGGCCAGCGCTTCGGGCCCGGGGCCGAGGCGGCGCCCAATTTCAAGATGGCCGACGCTGAGGCCATCCGCAGCCAGATCAGCGGCGTCGCGGCGGTGGCCCCCATGGCCAGCAAGACGGTGACTGCCGTCAACCAGGACCGCAACTGGTCCACGGTGGTCACCGGCAGCAACAACGATTTCTTCACCGCGGGTAACTGGAAACTGGCCGCGGGGCGTTTTTTCACGCCAACCGAGGAGCGGGCGGGCAGGGCGGTGTGTGTTCTCGGCGAGACGGTGCGGCAAAAGCTCTTCGGTCAGGAAAATCCGGTAGGCTCGGAAATCCGCATCAAGCAGTTCACCTGCCATGTGATCGGCCTGCTCGAACCCAAGGGCCAGTCGGCCTTTGGCTCGGATCAGGACGACATCATCATCATGCCCCTGCGCACCGTGCAAAGACGCCTCACCGGCAGCCAGGACGTGACCCGGTTGTCGGTGTCGGTGCGCGACGGCTACCCCATCAGCGTTGTCCAGAACCAGCTCACCCTGCTGCTGCGTGAGCGGCGTAAGATCGGCCCGAACGAGGAAGACGATTTCCGCGTCCTGGACACCCGGCAGATCGCCCAGACCCTGACCGGCACCACCCGCATTCTCACCATGCTGCTGACGGCAGTGGCTACGGTAAGCATGATGGTGGGAGGCATCGGGATCATGAATATCATGCTGGTCTCGGTCACCGAACGCACCCGGGAGATCGGCATCCGTCTCGCCATCGGCGCGCTGGAGCGGGAGGTACTGCTGCAGTTCCTGATCGAGGCGGTGGTGCTGTCCAGCCTGGGAGGACTGGTGGGCATCACCCTGGCCATAGGCGCATCCCTGCTCCTGGCCAGTATCATTAACGTGCCCTACCTCTTCGACCCGGGCATCAATCTGCTGTCCTTCTTCTTCTCCGCGGCCATCGGCGTCATCTTCGGCTACTTTCCGGCCCGCCGTGCCGCCCAGCTGGATCCCATCGAGGCCCTGCGGCACGAATAGGCGGGCGCCGGCGTTTCCAGCCAGCCTAGGCAGTATTGATGTCGATCCTCAAGATGACGAACGATGACAGATCCACGCAGAAGTCATCATCCTTTATCCCGACTGCGCGCACGGACTACGCCGTTGATCCCGGCCGTGCGGCCTTAATTTACCAGCGCATGTTCATTCGCTATACTTGACGAAGCATAATCAAGGCCGCCTCCTGCCTCTGCGCGGCGCGGCCGTTCCCCCGCCATACAGTTTGAGGGAAGCCCTAAATCAGTCCGGCCGGCATTATCAGGCTTCCTGTGTTATAAACCGGTAGTTATATCCGACAGGAAACCAGCCATGCTGCGACTGTTTGCTATCAAGAACAACACGATTATTGAGCAACCCTCGGCCGGGGCCGATGCCGAGACCATAAGGCAGGCGGCCTGGATCGATGCCCAGGATCCGGACGAGGCCGAGCGCGAGCAGCTACAACTCCTGCTCCATACCGAGCTGCCGGAATCCGACGATGTCGAGGAAATCGAGTCATCCGCCCGCTTCTTCGTGGACGCGGCGGGGATCCACGTACATTCGCTGTTCCTCACCCAGAGCGAGGGGCGCCACGACACCACCACCGTCGCCTGCATCCTGCAGCCGCAGCGGCTGATAACCGTTAGGGAAATCGACCTGGCCGACTTCCGTCTCCTGCGCATGCGCGCCCGGCGGGGGCAGGTCCAGTGCGCATCGCCGGCCGAGCTGCTGATCACCCTGTTCGACCAGAAAGTCGAGAACCTCGCCGACAGCCTGGAGGACATTCACCGCGAACTGGAGGACACCAGTCGCCTGGTGCTGGAGGAGAACGATGCGGACCTGGAGGATGCCATCGATCAACTGGCGAAGCGGGAGGACAGCAATGGTAAGATCCATCTCTGCCTGATGGACATCCAGCGCTCGGTGACTTTTCTTCAGCGGCACATGCGCGACCGGCTCGAGGTGCAGCAGACCTGCCGGGAACTCATGAGCGATCTGGACACCCTCATCTCGCACACGACATTCCTGTTCAACAAGATCAACTTCCTCATGGATTCCACACAGGGATTCATCAACATCGAGCAGAACCAGATCATCAAGATCTTTTCCATTGCCGCCGTGGTGTTCCTGCCTCCGACGCTGATCGCAAGCATCTACGGCATGAACTTCGAGTTCATGCCCGAGTTGAAATGGCTGGGCGGCTATCCCATGGCGCTGGTATTGATGGTGCTGTCGGGTATCGCGCCGTACTGGTATTTCAAGCGCAAGGGCTGGCTGTAAAAGACAGTTACAAGTCACAAGCTATAAGTGACAAGTAACGAAAACGGCTACAATCTACGAGCCCGAACCACTAGTGCCGTTCGTAGGTCCCCATCAGCCGGTTCATGCCGATGACGTGGGGCTCGATTCTCTCCAGCAGTTCCCACAGGGTGAGGCCCGCTTCCATTTCCAATTTCCGGTCCAGGGCGAGTACCCAGAAATAATAGCGGTGGACGCCGTGGCCGTTTGGCGGCATGGGACCACCGTAGCCCTCCCTCCCGAAGTCATTGTTGCCGCGGGTGTATTCCTCCGTGCCCTCGTCCAGCGCCGTCACCGCTGCCGGGATGTTGTACAGGACCCAGTGCACGAAACCGTAGGTCCCCCGGGGGGACACCAGCGGTGCGTCCGGATCGTGGCAGACGACGGCGAAGGACGCAGCGCCATCGGGGACGCCGTCCCAGGACAGGGCCGGTGAGACATCCTTGCCCTCGCCCGTGTGCCTGGCCGGGATGGAACCGCCGTCATCGAAGGCGGCGCTCTTCAATTGCATGTCGGACAATGCAAAGCCCATGACTTCCTCCTTGTTTGATACATTTGAGGGACAGCATAACAGGCGCGGCCGCGGTGTGGAAAATGCGGCGAGTAGAACAAAGATTTTATTTTCAAGGCGGTAGCAGCCGAGCCGCCTGCGCCATAAACCCCGCTTTCTCGGCCCGGCGATTTCGCGTATTCTTGGCTGCATGTGTTATCTCCTTGTAACTTGTCTTCACCATGGCCGTCGGGATTGAATTCAGGCTGGCGCGGCTGGTGGAGGCAGGCCATCTCGCGGCCATGTCCCGTGACCTTGTGGAAACAGGGCTGGGCTGGTCGTGGACCCCCACCCGCGTAGCTCGGCGCATCCGATGCAAAGACAGCGTGGTGGTGGTGGCGTGCAGCCGCGGACAGATCGTCGGCTTCGCCATCATGCGTTTCGGCGGGGAGGAGGCCCACCTCGATCTGCTGGCGGTAAAACAGTCCTACCAGCGCGCGGGCATAGGGCGCCGGCTGATAGAGTGGCTGGAGGAGTCAGCCCTGGTGGCAGGAGTCCCCATCGTTTACCTGGAAGTGCGCGCCGGCAACCGGGGGGCGCAGCGGTTTTACGA
>JARRRO010000075.1:0-6624 GCA_037380645.1 Gammaproteobacteria bacterium
ATGGGGATGCCGCTGGTGGCCATCAGGGAGTTACCCATGCCCTGGATGACGCGGCAGCCCAGCAGGAAGCGGATGTCCCCGGCGGCGGCCGCCAGGGCCGAGCCCAGCGCCATCACGGCGATGCCCGCGACGTACATCTTCTTGCGACCCACCAGGTCCCCCAGCCGCCCGGCCGGCAGCAGGAACACGGCCGTGGCCAGGAGGTAGGCGGTGGGGATCCAGCTCAGCAGGACGGCGTCCGCGTGAAAGTCGGCGGCGATGGCCGGGATGGCGACATTGACCCCCGACAGCATCAATGGTGTGATAAACGACGTGGTGCAGACCAGTATCAGGGCGATGCGGCCGGTGGATTTTTCCGTTGATTGTGTTTCCATCAGGTTGAACTCGCGTTCCCGGGCATTGGCGGCTGTCTTGTGATCGCGTATTTCCCTTGCGAAAATCCGGGGGGTGGCAACCGCCATTGTACCCCCTCTCCGAGACCCATGTGGAGGCAAAACAGGATGATGAATCGGGACGAATTCGAAGCCGCGCACTGCCTGATCCTGGAGGGCGAGGTACAGTGGCGGGACATGGACGCCTTCCGGCACGTCAACAATATCAGCTATCTGATCTGGTTCGAACGGGTGCGCATCGCCTTCATGGAACGCTTCGGCGGCGAGGAATACCACCAGGCCGACGAGGTGGCGCCGGTACTGGCCTCCGTCCAGTGCCGCTACCGCATCCCGCTCACCTATCCGGATAACATCCTCATCGGCGTCGGCGTGCGCGACATAGGAGAGGACCGCTTTACCCAGACCTACGCCGTCTACAGCCTTGCCCACGAGGGGGTCGCGGCGGAAGGTGAGGGCCGGCTGGTGTATTTCGATTTAAAGAAGGGCGAGAAAACCGCCATCCCCCCGCCGATCAAAACCCGCCTGCTGGAGCTGGCTAAATAGCCACAGAGGTCAAAGAGGAAAAAAACAATAAAGTCTTTCTTTCGAACAAGCCCGGATTATCAGCCACATTGCAAGTCTTGGTTATATATGTGATCTCCGTGACCGCTGTGGCTTATTTTTAAGTTTTGAACGGGCTTAAAGGCCGACCTATTTCCACAGTATGCGGGCGAGGGCACCGTCTTTGTTTATGAACTGGTGTTTGAGGGCGGCGCCGGCGTGGCCCAGGGCCAGGAACAGGGCCCCGTAGGCCAGGTAATAATGCAGGGTCTCCGCCCAGTCCCTGAGGGTGGGGTCATGGGAGATCACCGCTGGGACCCTGAGCCAGGAAAAGACCTCCACGGACTTGCCGTCGGAAGTGGAGACGAGGTAACCGGTGAGGGGGATGAGCACCATCAGCCACAGCAGCAGATGGTGCATGACCGCCGCCGATCGGCGTTCCCACGGTTTCATCGTTAGCTGCGCGTCGGCGGCGGGCGCGGGGGAATACACCTGCCAGCCGATCTTGGCCGCCGCCAGCATCAGCACGATCATCCCCAGGGCCTCGTGCCAGGAACGGGAGGCATAGTACCAGCGGTCGTAATAGCCGAGACTCACCATGTACCAGCCCAGCCAGACCAGGAACAGGATGAGTATGGCGATGAGCCAGTGCAGGACCCGCGTGGCCAGGCCGTATTTCTCCGATGTATTCCTGATTTGCATTTGCGAAACCCGGGGCTCTGGAATAGCTTTAGTTACACGGTCAGTAAAACTATAGAGGCTGCGGTCGCCTTAGTCACGGGCCTCCGTCGTCGCCGATACGTCAACTAACCTTAGCGGACACGCTACAATGCCCATGGATAACGACGACTTCCGCCGCCACGGCCACGCCGTGATCGACTGGCTTGCCGATTACTACGAGCGGGTGGAATCCTACCCGGTACAGTCCCGGGCTGCGCCCGGCGATCTGCGTAAGCAACTCCCGCCCCGTCCGCCGGAACGTGGCGAGGATTTCACAGCCGTGCTGGCGGACATGGAGCGCCTGATCCTGCCCGGCATCACCCACTGGCAGTCGCCGTCCTTCTTCGCCTATTTCCCGGCCAATGCCTCACCGCCGTCAGTACTGGGGGAGCTGTTCGCCGCCGGCCTGGGCGTGCAGGGCATGCTCTGGGCCACCAGCCCCGCCTGCACCGAACTGGAGACCCACGTCCTGGACTGGCTGATCCAGGCCCTGGATCTGCCGGACCGGTTCCGATCCGACGGCGCGGGCGGCGGCGTGATCCAGGACTCGGCCTCCAGTGCCACCCTGTGTGCCCTGCTGGCGGCAAGGGAGCGCGCCAGCGGAGGCCTGGCCAACCGGCGTGGTGGAGACGGGACGATGACCGCGTATGCCTCCACCCATGCTCACTCCTCCATCGAAAAGGATTGCCGTATCGCCGGCATCGGCTCCGACAATCTGCGCCTCATCGAGGTGGACGAAGACTTGCGCCTGCGCCCGGAGGCGTTGGCGCGGCGCATCCGGGACGACCGGGAGGCGGGGCTGACGCCGTTTTTTGTCTGCGCCTGCATCGGCACTACCTCCACCCTGGCCGTGGATCCGCTGCCGGCTATAGCGGCGATCTGCCGCGAGAAGGACCTGTGGCTGCACGTGGATGCGGCCATGGCCGGGACGGCGGCGCTGTGCCCGGAATTCCGCGGCATGCATGCCGGCCTCGAGGCGGCGGACAGCTACGTCTTCAATCCGCACAAATGGATGCTCACCAATTTCGACTGCAGTGCCTTCTACGTCGCCGACCGGCAGGCCCTGACGGGCGCCCTGGGGATCCTGCCGGAATACCTCAGGACCCGGGCCGGCGAGGACGGGGGAGTTATCGATTACCGCGACTGGCAGGTGCCCCTGGGCCGCCGCTTCCGCGCCCTGAAACTGTGGTTCGTGCTGCGCAGCTACGGTCTGGAGGGGTTGCGCGCCCTGGTCCGCTGCCACATCGAACTGGCTAGGAGCTTCGCGCAATGGGTCCGCGACGACGATGACTTCGAGCTGGCCGCGCCGCCCTCTCTCAACCTGGTCTGTTTCCGGCACCGGGCCGGGGATGACTTCAATGAGAAATTGCTGCACGAGGTCAACCGTTCCGGGAAGGTCTATCTCAGTCATACCCGCCTCGACGGCCGTTATGTCCTGCGCCTGTGCGTGGGACAGACCCACACCGAAGAGCGGCATGTGGAAGACGCCTGGGGGGTACTGAGGGAGACGGCGCAAAAACTGGTGAATCGCAAATCGTGAATCGTTAATCGAGAATGTTGAGGAGTGAGGGGTAAGGGGTGAGGAGTGCAGTTCTGATAAACTGTCGTCCAAGAGAAGTCATGTCTTTATGTTTGTAGAGGACTATTGATATGGATCTGGGTATTTCGGGAAAGACGGCACTGGTGGCCGCCTCCAGCAAGGGCCTGGGGCGGGCGGCGGCGGAAGGCCTGGCCCGGGAGGGAGCGCGGGTGGTCCTGTGCGCCCGGCACGAGCAGGAGCTGCGGGCCGCGGCGGAGGAGATCAGGGCCGCGACGGGAGCCGAGGTCCTGGCCGTGACCGCCGACGTTGCCGTCCCCGGGGACATCCTCCGCGTGGTGGAAGGGGCGCGGGATGCCTTCGGCGGCGTGGATATCCTGGTGAACAATGCCGGCGGCCCGCCACCGGGCTACTTCCAGGACATGACCGACGAGGACTGGCAACTGGCCCATGAACTGACGCTCATGTCCACGGTGCGCTTCACCCGCGAGGTGTTGCCGCGCATGCGCGAACAGGGATACGGCCGCATCATCAACATCACCTCGGTCTCGGTAAAACAGCCCCTCGATCACCTGCTGCTGTCCAACAGCCTGCGCCTGGGCGTGGTGGGCTGGGCCAAGACCCTGTCCAACCAGGTGGCCGCCGAGGGCGTCACCATCAACAACGTGTGCCCCGGCTGGACCCGGACCCGGAGGGTCACCGACCTCCTGGAGGCGCGCGCGAAACAACAGGGCATGAGCATGGAGGAGGCGGAACGGACCATCACCGGCGGCATCCCCATGCAGCGGCTGGGTGAAGCCGGGGAACTGGCCTCGCTGATCGTGTATCTGGCATCAAACCAGGCTGCCTACATGACCGGCACCACCATCCAGGTGGACGGCGGCCTCACCGCCGGCTACAGCTGAGTACCGGGGACATGGCCCGCAGGGGGAATTCCAACAACAGCCCCAGGGAGGACGGTGAGTACATCAATTCCCTGGCGCGCGGCCTGTCCGTCATGCGCGCCTTTACCAAGGAACGCCCGGAACTGACCCTGAGCGAAGTCGCGGCCGTGACGGAGCTGAGCCCGGCCACGGTGCGGCGCTGTCTCAACACCCTGGTGCACCTGGGCTACGTGGGCAAGAAGGGCAAGTTGTTTCTGCTCAAGCCGGAGGTCATGGTCTTCGCCTCCGCCTACCTGGAGTCCATGAACCTGGAAGAGATCGTGCGCCCGCACCTGCAGGTGGTCAGGGACAAGACGGGGGACAGTTCGTCACTGGCAGTGTTGCTGCGCGAGGACATCCTGTACCTGGTGCACGTCTCCCCCAACCGCATGGTGCGTCTGGCCGCGGGCGTGGGAACCCGCTTTCCCATCTACGCCACCTCCCTGGGCAGGATCATGCTGGCCTACCAGGACAAGGAGGTCATCGAAAAGTACCTGCACAGTGCGCAGTTCAAGTCGTTCACCGAAAAGACGACCACGTCGCTGACCACGCTGCGCAATATCCTGAAGAAGGCCAGGAAGGACGGCTATGCCTCCATCCAGGACGAGCTGGATTACGGCATCGTCTCCATGGCGGTGCCCGTGTTCAATGAAAGGAACGAGGTGGTCGCCGCCATCAACTGCTCCACTTCCGTGGCCCGCGCCACGCGCAAGGACATGGTCGACACGCGCCTGCCCATACTGAAGGAAGCGGCGCAGAAGATCGAACTGGAGCTGCGCCGCTATCCCATGCTGGCTCATTCGGTCGGCCTCTGAAAGCTACCAGCTACTAGCAACAAGCCACTAGCTATGGTGAATTACGGTTAGCTACTTCCCTGCTTTCCGCCTGTCGAGCCGCCCTCGAAGGGAATGCCTTCCTCCACCAGCTTCCACATGGCGTCCGCCGCCGGGGATTCCATCTCCTCCAGGAGGTGTCCCACCAGTCCGGCGCAGCGGGCGGTGAGGACGATGCCCCGGAACACCTTGCGGGGAACGCCGGCCTCGCCGAGTACCGCCGCGATGGCGGCGGAAACGTTGACCGGCAGTTTCTTGCCCAGTTCCTCCTCGAGACTGCTCTCCAGGAGACGCATGGCGGCGATATAATCGCCCTTGGCTCCGGCGGACTCGGCGATCTCCACCAGTCGCGGCACCCGGGGATCTGCATGGCGGTGTACCGGGTGGCCGAAGCCGGGCAGGGGGCGCCTGTCGGCGCGGTACTCGCGCACGATGGCGCGGGCCTGGGATTCCCGGTCATCCGCCGCGACGATTTTCTCCAGGAGGGCGCCGCACTCGCTGGCGGTGCCCGCGTAGCGATCCCCCACACCCAGCAGGCCGGCCGCCACCGCCCCCTGGAAGGATTCCGGCGCGCCCAGCAGGGTCAGGCGCGAGGCGATGGCGGAGGGGACCAGGCCGTGTTCCATGATGGTGACCAGCACCGCGTCGGTCACGGTGAGCTGCAGGGGGGTGGGCGTCTCCCCGGTGATGTGAAACAGCAGCATCTGGGTGAAACTCAGTTTCCCCATCAGGTCCGAGACCAGATTTTTGTCGCGGATCAAGATGTTGGATTCATCGTATCCGCTCAGCCTGGTGGTTTTACCCCTCTGTTGTGACATGGGCGTCTCCTTGATATCTTGTTGTCACCGCCTCGCCTGGGCGGATAATAACAGTGAGTTTCGTCAGGCCCTAACCCGGCCGGTCTCGATGCGGGGCCGGAGGCGGTTGCGGGGATACCGGGAGTGGGCTACACTATTTCGGATAACGAAAATAATTTCGTAATATGAAATTATAGCCTATCTATCCAGTTTTTACGGATTACCAGTGGGGGGTGCGTGATGAGTCTGATCAAATCAACGGGATTGTTTGTCCTGGCCCTGTTTTGCCTTAATGAATTCCTGATCCTGCCGGTACAGGCGGCAACCAGCCTGGAGGAGGTCGTGGTCACGGCGCGCAAGCGCAACGAGTCCTTTGAAGACGTCCCCGTTTCGGTGGACGCCTTCACCGCCCAGGATATCGAGAACGCCGGTATCGAAAAACCGAGCGACTTCATCAATCTGACGCCCAACGTCACCCTGGTCCAGACCCAGAACGAGGGCAACTCCTTCGTCAATATCCGCGGCGTCTCCCAGGCGAGAAACAGCGACATGTCCGTGGCGGTGCTGGTGGACGGCGTGCTGATGACCAATCCTGCCGAGTTCAACCAGGAGCTGTTTGACGTCAGCAGTATCGAAGTGCTGCGGGGCCCCCAGGGTGCCCTGTACGGCCGCAACGCCATCGGCGGGGCCATCGTCATCCACACCAAGGCGCCGACCGATCACCTGGAGGGCAAGATCAAGGTGGGCTATGACTCCGGCCCCGGCTACAAGGCCCAGGGTTCCCTGAGCGGTCCCATACCGGGCACGGGCAACACCCTCAAGTTCCACGCCGCCGTTTCCTACAAGGACACCGACGGCTATCTCAGGAACGTCTACCTGCAC
>JARRRO010000076.1:0-6604 GCA_037380645.1 Gammaproteobacteria bacterium
CTGGTCTCAATTTTTTGCAGTGTCGAAGGGTCGCCCGGTGCCGCCATGGCCGAGTTTACCATGGACCACGCCCCCTGGTAGGCCTTCTGGGCGTACGCCAAGGCGAACTCCGGATCGATCGTAATGGCCCGATCCAGCACTGCTATCGACTCACGCACCTTGGCCCTGTTGCTCAGATCCATGGCTTCGAGAAACAGGGCGTAAGCAGCCGGTGAGTCGGTAGGCGGTTTCTCGATCCGCGCACGTTCGGCGGGCATTAGCTCCACCTCGAGAGAGGATGCGATTGAGGTCGCGATATCGGTCTGGATATCAAAGACGTCCTTGAGATCGTGGCTGTAAGCCTCCGACCAGATCTGCTTACCCGATGTACCGTCGACGAGTTGTACCGTGACGCGAACCCGGTTATCCGCATAGCGTACACTTCCTTCCAGTATCGCCTGCACCCGCAGCTCAGCGGCAATCTCCGGAATGGACCGCCCTGCCCCGGCATACTGAGCAACGGAAGTGCGGGCGATTACACTCAGGTCCCTGATCCTGGCCAAGCGGTTGATGATTTCGTCGTGTATACCAGCGGCGAAATACGCGTCCTCAGGCTTGTCACTCAGATTTTCAAACGGCAACACGGCGACGGAATTGGGGAGAAGTTCTGTTGCTTTCCCCGTTGATGTCGTCGTTCCGGGAACAGCTCCGGTGACCTCGGCCACGAAACGGTAGCCCCGGCCCGGGTCAGTGACGATGAAGCGGTGTTCTCCCCGCTTCTCTCCCAGGGCCTTACGCAGGGAAGTAATGGCCTGATTGAGGTTGTTCTCCTCGACCACGGCACCCGGCCACACCGCCTGCATCAGGGTGGCCTTGTCCACCAGCTCGCCCTGGTGCTGCACCAGGTACAGCAGGGTGTCAAAGACACGGGAAGTAAGAGGGATGGGCTTGCCTTCGGGCGATAAAAGTTTGCGGTGGGCGGCGTCCAGCCGGAAACCGCTGAACTCGTAAACAGATGCTTTTTCAGACACGTCCATCTTTGTTCCCGATCAGTCGGACATGGCAATGGCGACCAGCCGCTGGCGCAGCGCGCGGAAGCGGGGCTGTTCCAGGACCGGGTCTTTCCAAATGTTTTTCTTTATGATTATCAATGCACCAAATCCGGCGTCGATTTCAAGCCTTTCCGCATGCTCAACGGCTCGGGTCAGCCATTCGTAGGCGGTATCCGGCCGGCCTAGGCCCAGATACATCAGTACCCAGTCTCCGGCGCCGACGCCATGGGTCTCGGACCATGCCTGTATCTGCCTGAAGACTCGCATGGCGTCATCGGGGTGTCCCAAGACGTTGTAACTATTGATCATCCCCATCCTGAACTGGCCCGATTCGTCCGTCATCAATTGTTCGGCGGTCCTGAGATATGTCTCAGCTTCCGCGAAATTTCCTGTGCCCAGGTGAGAATAACCGAGCATTGAGACCATTATCGGGCTGGCGGGAAAGAGCTCGACACCTTCCTGTGCGACCGGCAGAGCTTCCTCGGGTCTCCCCGTGAAGAGAGCTGCCCATATTAGATATGCATAGGATAAAAAGTCATTAGGACTCAGCGCCAACTGCCGGCGTGCGAGACGCATCGCTTCTTCATCCTCTCCCTTGCTCCATTTAAACCAAGCGTAATCACGCAGTACATTCACGTCATTGGGGCTGAGTTCCAGCGCACGCGCAAAGGGATCCCCGGCCTTGTCCCAGTGCCAGGAAAGAGTATCAATGACGGCGCGTGCCAGCCAGGCCACACCGAGATTACTGTCGATCTCCAGGGCGTGATCGGCCGCTTCCAGGGCGCGGCGCTCAAGCTCATGCTGTGTCGCCGGGTCATGCGGTGCGGGCACGGTGGAGTTCACCAGGGACCATGCCCCCTGGTAGGCCGTGAGGGCATAAGCCATGGCGAAATCCGGATCGAGTGCAATGACCCGGTCCAGCACTGCGATCGATTCAGCCTGTTTCCCGCTGTTCAGCAGGTCAGTGGCCTTGAGGAACAACGCATAGGCCGCCGGAGAATCGGTCAGGGGTTTTTCCAGCCGGGCCAGCTCGGCGGGTTTTACCCCGGTCTCCAGCGCCGTCGCAATCGCCGTCGCGATTTCCGACTGGATGGCAAAGACATCTTGCAGATCACGGCTGTAGGTTCTCGACCAGAGTTCGGTCCCTTTACGGCCGTCGACCAGTTGCGCGGTGATGCGCACCCGCCGATTTGCATAGCGTACCGTGCCCTCCATAACGGTCTCGACGCGCAGCTCCCTGGCGATCTCGGTGATCGGCCGCGCCGCCCCGGCGTATTGCAGAACCGAGGTCCGGGCGATGACGTTCAGACCCTTGATCCCCGCCAACCGGTTGATGATCTCGTCATGAATGCCGGCGGCGAAATAGGCGTCATCCGGATTGGGACTCAGATTGTCGAACGGCAGCACCGCGATGGAATGTGGGATGGGAGCCGGCACGACCATGACGGTCTTCTCCCCCGCCGGGGCGGCCCCCTGCAGTCTGAAGTAAAGATAATCACCTCCCAGGACCAGGCCGATCACCACCAGCCCGATGACGGCAACGGCACGCCGACGACTTCTGTCTTCAGAAATCGATTCTTTCTCGCCGTTGTCTATTTTTACATCACCCACGAAACGGTAGCCCCGGCCCGGGTCGGTAGAGATGAAGCGATGCTCGCCCCGCTTCTCACCCAGGGCCTTGCGCAGGGCGGCAACGGCCTGGTTGAGGTTGTTCTCCTCGACCACGGCACCCGGCCACACCGCCTGCATCAGCGTAGCCTTGTCCACCAGCTCGCCCTGATGCTGTACCAGGTACAGCAGGGTATCGAAGACCCGGGAAGTGAGGGGGATGGGGGTGCCTGCGGGCGACAACAGCTTTCGGTGGGCGGCGTCCAGCCGGTAACCGCTGAACTCGTAAACAGATGTTTTTTCAGCTCCTTGCATCGTTTCTTCAAAACGATTCAGAACGTTTCATAACTCCCCAAAGATTCTTCAGGGCCCGCGGGCGGATCATCTCTCCCGCAGTATCGGCCTCCGGCCATTAACAGTTCACCCAACAAAAGGAGATGAAGCATGAGAATCTTACTCGGAAAATACGTCATAGCAATGACTTTGACCACGGCTCTGCTGGGTGCAACCGGCCCTACCTTTGCCGAAGAGACAGGTAAAACAGTGAGTTACGCCGATCTCGACCTCGGCAATTCCGCGGATGTGGCCATCGTTTACGAGCGCATCCAGGATGCGGCGAGAATGGTTTGCAGGGACAGTGCCGCACCCTGGGACGGGCAAGGCACCAAGCACTTTAACCAGTGTTTCAAGGACACCGTTGATACGGCCGTGCAGGATGTCAATAACTTCGAACTGACGGCCCTGCACCAGCGGATCAGAAAGGAGGTCGCCGAGCGCTGAGACCTCAGGGAAGACGCAAAGGAAGGGCGGCCGGTCCGGCGACCGGTCGCCCTTTCAATGTGTATGGGGTAAACACTACTGCCTCGTTTTACGCGGGCACCACCTGCATTCCTGGAACAGATCGAGAGGCAGGTTGGGGGAAATGGATATCTTGGCGGTGAATACCCGGGAGCAGAGATACAATGTGTAAGATGACCCGAGCGGGCGGACATGCGGAATGAACCACGGGGCTCGCCGTTTGTAAACGTCCGGGACAAATACAACCAGACCCATCACCAGCGTTAGAATTTCATATTCTCCAAGCACGAAATACCCCGGTTATTGGAATGTTGTTATGGCCGGGGGATGCAGAGGTGAACCAACACCCGGTCCGTATCGTGCCTTCTCGTAACCCTGGCCGGTTTCCGCTTTTTGGAGTATGGTTCACACTATGGCTATCGGTGTTGAATCGAGCCGCCGGATGCGTACACTTCCCGGCCGGCTGTATGATTGAACATATACACGACCGGTGAGTAAGTATGGATACCAATATCCGTGAGCTTTCATCCAAGGAACTGGCATGGCTGGCCGCCGCCAGATTCGAGGAATACCGCAGGATCACGCGCTGGCTGATTGTCGGTTTCGCCGTCCTGATCCTGCTTCTATGGGGCTGGGACTGGACATTCGACCCTGTCCATGCCCCGGATACCCTGTGGCTGCGCGTTATGGCTTCGCTGGCGGCGCTGGTCACCGCGCTTGCCATGGACAAGAAGGTCAATATCACCGCCTCCGGCTTCATGCTCTATGCCGCCTTGCTGTTTATCCAGGTGATCTACACCCTTATCCTGGGCTTGCTGAATCAGGGTTTCGATATCGGCACCGGCGGCTATCTGTACTTCTTTCTTGCCACGCTACTGCTCGGACAGCCTTTCTCGTTTACCATCAACGCCGTCGGCTGCATAGTCCTCACCTTAGCGCCGCATCTGTGGGGTGAGTTCATCGAACCCGGCTTCCCCCACCTTACCTACATGACCCTGGTCTGGCCAGCCGGCGCCATCAGCATCTTCTTACACTGGTGCGTCAGTGCGTTGATCCGCGACAAGCTCTACTACCGCAATAAAATCGAGCACCTCTCCCTGGAAGACACACTGACGGGACTGTTAAACCGGCGCGCCCTGCTCGGCCACTACATCAAGGCGCGCAGCCTCGCAACGCGGGAAAACGAGCAACTCAGCCTGATCATGGTGGACATCGATCACTTCAAGGAGATCAACGATACATACGGCCATCTCGCCGGCGACCAGGTCCTGCGCAAGGTAGCTGAACTCATGGAGAAGACTTTCCGGGCCAGCGATACCGTGGCCCGCATCGGCGGTGAGGAGTTTGTCTGCATGCTTCCGAATACCGGGCTGGATGAGGCCGTGGGCACCGGCGAGAGGCTCAGGACGACTCTCGAGCAAACGCCCTTACGGATCAAGGACGGTGACGGAAGTATAGACATTTCAATTACCATCAGCCTCGGCGTCACCCGGGCGGTACAGACGGAGGACTTAAGTCATCTGATCAACCGCGCCGGCAAGGCCCTGGCCCAGGCCAAGGAGAGCGGCCGCAACCGCCTGGTGCACATTCCGTGACAGCCCGACGGTCCCCTGGATTAACCGGCGGCGTGAAGCCCTGGGCAGCGGCGTGCCTGCTGGCGCTCGCCGTCCCCGTACATGCCACGGCCGCCGGTCTCAAACTGGAGGACATCCACGGGCACAAACAGGCGATGAGCGATTACATCGGCAACGGGCATTGGGTGATCGTGAACGTCTGGAGCCCCACCTGTGAGTTCTGCGTGCGGGAACTGCCCAACGTGGAACGGCTGTACGACAGGCACAAGGACGAGGGTCTTATCGTCCTGGGGGTGACCCTGGATTATCCCAGCTTCGGCTACGGCCGGATCAAGGTCATCAGGAGCTTCCTGTCACGGCATCCCCTGGACTATCCCATCTTCCTGGCGGATCTGAACCTGGCCTCCAGGCTCATCGGCCACCGCCTGGTGGGCATCCCCCTGACCGCCATCTTTCACCCGGATGGCAGGGTCCTGGCGCGCTGGCCGGGTAATATCAACGTGCGGGAGATCGAGGATTTCATGAAGCACTACAAGGATTATACCGACAGCTGGATCCTGGAGCAGTAGCTCCCCATCAGTCGAATTTCGCCTCCTTCACGCCGTCGGCGCTGTCCAGGCCAACCATGGCATCCCTGTTCTTGACGCCCTCGAACGAAGCGCCGGCCAGCTTGGCCTTGCTGAAGTTTGCCCCCTTGAGGTCGGAACCGCTGAAATTCGCCTGGCGCAGGTCGCAGGTGCTCAGGTTGGCGCCCTGGAGATCTGCGTTGACGAAATTCGCGAAGCGGCCGTCGCAGAATGACAGTTTGATGTTTTTCAGATCAGCCCCCACCAGGGTGGCGTACTTCAGGCTGGTCCGGATCAGCGCCATGGACTGGTTGCTCATGTTGGCGCCGGCCATGGCGCCGGACAGGTTCGCCCCGTCCAGGTTCGCCTCGCTCATGTTAGCCACCAGGTGACTGCCGGACAGGTTAGCGCCGGACAGATCGGATCTCACCAGCACTGTCCCGTAGAGGCTGGCGCCGGACAGGTCGGCCCGGCGGAGATCGGACTGGCTGAGCACGGCAAGATCCAGGTTGCTGCCGCTGAAATCGGCCCCGGACAGGTTGGACCCCTTGAAGTCGGCGCCGCGCAGATTGGCGCCCTTGAAATCCACCCCGTGCAGATCCGCGTTGCGCAGCCTGATTTCCACCAGGTTGGCCGGCTTGCCGCGTTGTGCCTTTGACAGCTTCTGCAGCAGCTCGGCACGGGTAATGTCTCCGCGCGCCGCCGCCGTGCCGGCGAAGCAGAACAGGATCAGGAAAAGGACGGGCAACGCCGCGGCCCGCGACGGCTTGGGATACGGCTGGGATCTTTTGCTTGGCATGGCAGCGTCACTCCGTTGTCCGGGTATACGGTTGCAAATCGCGGCCTACTTTAAAGCCGACAGGCCCGGACGGGGGAAGTTCAGTCCGCTCTAGCGCTACAGCGCCCGGAAGGCGGCCAGCGCCGCTTTGCGGGCGATCTGGTGATCAACCACGGGATCGGGATAACCGCGCCGCTGTGCTGCGGGCGCCCGCCAGGGCTTGTGGATAAACCGGCTGTCCAGGGCCGC
>JARRRO010000077.1:0-7821 GCA_037380645.1 Gammaproteobacteria bacterium
GGATCGAAAATCTTCAATGATAATAGCCACAGAGGTCACAGAGAGAAAGATATATACATGACATCCCACACTCTGTGATCTCTGTATCCCCTGTGGCTTTTTAAGGTTTGTTTCTCCGTGGTTATATTTACTCCACAACAGGTAGAATAGGGAACGGTGATTCATTGAAACAGGAAGTCTGACCGATGATTATTATTCTGCATCCGGACACCGACCGGGACAGCCCCGAATACGGCAAACTCATGGGCTACCTGCAGGGCCTCAAATGCATCACCGCCCGCAGCCCTGACGTGACCGGATCCCAGCAGCGTCTGACCGAGATCTATCTCATCGGCGACACCGCTCCCCTGGACGCCGGCGAGATCGAACGCTTCGAGGTGGTGGAGAAGGTCATCCGCATCTCCCGGGAATACCGCATCCTGGGCCGTCACAAGGACGATCACCGGCCCAGCCATTTCGAATACAACGGCATACGCTTCGGCCAGGACAACCTGCAGATCTTCGCCGGTCTGTGCGCCGTGGATACGCGCGAGCACGTGGAGCTGATGATGCGCGCCCTGAGTAAACACGGCCTGCCCTGCACCCGCATGGGGGCGTACAAGCCGCGCACCAGTCCCTACGCCTTCCAGGGCTACGGCAAGGAGTGCCTGCCCTACGTCTTCGAACTGGCGGGCAAATACGGGATCCGGGTCATTGCCATGGAAGTCACTCACGACAACCACATCCGGGAGATCCGGGAAGCCCTGGAGAGCGCCGGCAATCCCACCGGCGTCATGCTGCAGATCGGCACCCGCAACACCCAGAATTTCGAGCTGCTGAAATCCGTCGGGCGGCAGCGGGAGTTCCCGGTGCTGCTGAAACGCGGCTTCGGGATCACCCTGGAGGAATCGCTGAACGCGGCGGAGTACCTGGCCAGCGAGGGCAACCGCAACGTGGTCTTCTGTCTGCGTGGCATGAAGACCAATTACGGCGATCCCCACCGCAACCTGGTGGATTTCGCCCACGTGCCGGTGGTCAAGCGCCTGACCCGCATGCCGGTGTGCATCGATCCCTCGCACGCAGTGGGCTCCCGTAATGCGGCGCCGGACGGCATCCCTGATGTGCTGCAGGCCACCGCCGAGGGCATCATCGCCGGCGCCAACATGGTGCTGGCCGATTTTCATCCGGATCCGGCCAAGGCCCTGGTGGACGGTCCGCAGGCACTGCGCCTGGAGGAACTGCCCTGGTTCCTGGAGGATATCGCCCTGGTCCGGGAGGCCTATGAGAGGCGTTGCGGGCTGGCCCGGGACCGGCTCAAGGGCTGAACGCCTGCCGGTAGTCCCGGCTGCGTTCCGGCGGGACCCGGGACAGCCGCCAGTTCCGCACCGCCCAGTCCAGCACTTCCTCCAGTCCCGCCCCCTGCAGCGCCGGACCACGTGGGTGATCCCCAGTCCGGCTTCGTCCACCACGGTGGCCAGGTGATAGGCGATGAGCCCATCCGCGCGCCGCACAATGAAATCGCCGGTCTCATCCCGCAGCGACTGGCTGTATTCCCCCTGGAGTCCGTCGGTAAACACCGTGGGGCCCGCATCGGTGATCACTCGCAGGGCGTAACGGCGCGTTGCCGGCCTGTCATCGCGGTGACGGCAGGTGCCGGGGTAGGGTCTCCCCTTGGTCAGACGTCGCGGGCAGTAACAGCGGTATAACCATCCCCGTTCCTGCAGTGACTGCAGCGCCTCCCGGTAGGCCTCGCCGCGCCGGCTCTGATAAACCACCGGACCGTCCCAGTACAGGCCCAGAGACTCCAGGGTGTAGAGGATGTTGTCGACGGCGCCGGGCCGTACCCGCGGCGGGTCCAGATCATCGATGCGCAGCAGCCAGCGGCCGCCGCTGCGGCGCGCGTCGAGCCAGCCGGCCAGAGCCGCGATGATGGATCCGAAGTGCAGCGGCCCGCTGGGAGTGGGGGCAAAGCGCCCCGTGTAGGCTGGCTCCATACCGGACATGCTCTAGAGGCGAGCACCGCCGCAGGCGCAGCGCGGCGGAGTATGGAGGACTAACCGAGCTGCCGTTCCTTGATCTCGTCCAGTGTCTTGCAGTCGATGCACAGGGTCGCGGTGGGACGCGCCTCGAGGCGTTTGATGCCGATCTCGACGCCGCAAATCTCGCAATAGCCGTAGTCGCCCGACTCCAGATCATCCAGGGCTTCGTCGATCTTCCTGATGAGCTTGCGTTCCCGATCCCGGGTGCGCAGCTCCAGGGCGAACTCCTCCTCCTGGGTGGCGCGGTCGTTGGGGTCCGGAAAGTTGGAGGCCTCGTCCTGCATATGGTGGACCGTGCGGTCGACCTCCTCCATCAGGGTCTGCTTCCAGTCGAGGAGGATCTTGCGAAAGTGCGCCACCTGTTCCGGATTCATGTACTCCTCGCCCTTTTCCGGCTCGTACGGCGTAAAGGGCTGAACCTCCGTGGCCTTGCGCCGGGGTTTGGGCGCCTTTTTTGCGGCGGCGGTCTTTTTCTTCGCCGCCTTCTTCTTGGTCACCTTTTTCTTCGCGGCGGCTTTCTTCTTGGCTTTTTTCCCGGCCGCGGCCGGCTTTTTCTTTGCCGCCTTTTTCTTGGCCGTTTTCTTCTTTGCGGCCTTCTTCTTGGTCGTCTTTTTCGCCGCTGTTTTCTTCCCGCGCGCGGGCTTTTTCGACGCGCGCTTGGCAGTCGCTTTCTTCGCGGCCTTTTTCTTTGCAGCGGTCTTCTTTTTGGCCTTTTTCTTAGCCATCTGAATCACTCCAGCCTAGATCAAGCGTGCATCTATACCAAAAACATCCCGGGGTGGCAACATTGACATCAATCCGTATTCACCGCCCTGAATCGCGCCAGATCCAGCGCCGTCGCCCCCGCCACCGCCACCGGCATGGCGATGAAATTGCACACCGGGATCACGGTCAGGACGAACACGCCCGCACCGAAGCCCAGGGACAGCATGGGACGGCCGGCCAGCACCCGGCGCATGGCCGGAAACAGCATCCCGCGATTGCCCATGGGATAGTCCAGGTATTCCACCGCCATCATCCACGCGGCGAACAGAAACCACAGCACCGGGGCCACGGCCTGCAGGAAGGGGATCAGAAAAAGCAGTAGCAGCGGTAGTGCGCGGACGAGAAAGTACAGTAACTTTTTCGCCTCGGAGGCGAGCGAGTCCACGATCTCCGCCGGCAGACCGGCGAGACCACCGCCTGCTTCCGGACTTATCCCGCTCAGTTGCGCCTCCACCGCCGCCGATAGCAGGCCGTTGAACGGGGCGGCGATGAGATTGACGAACAGGGAAAAGCAGAAGAACACCACCGCCAGTGCGATCAGAAAAAACAGCGGCCACAGCAGCCAGGCCACCCAGGCCAGCCATGCCCATTGTGCGGCCAGCCAGTGAATCAGGTCATCCAGCCGGCCGGCGCCGTAGACGATAAGCCCGGCGAAGATCAGGGTATTGAGCAGCAGGGGTACCAGGACATACAGCCGCAACCCCGGCCGGGCGATCAGCCGGAATCCCGCGAAGACGTACCCCAACCCGGCAGAGAAGTCGCCCACGCCGGTCAGGGCAGGGACACGGCCGGGGGCGGTTCCCAGTCCGGCTGCCTGTGCTCGGCGGTGACCGTGGTGTAGATCCCTCCGCGTACATTGAAACGGGCCCGGATGCGCAGGAAGCGGGGCGCAAGCAATGCAGCCAGGTCGTCCAGGATGCGGTTGGTTACCGCTTCATGGAAGGCACCCTGATCCCGGTAGGACCAGATATACAGTTTCAGCGACTTCAGTTCCACGCACAGCCGGTCCGGCACGTAATCGATCAGCAACGTGGCGAAGTCTGGCTGTCCCGTTTTCGGACACAGGCAGGTGAATTCGGGTACCTCCATATGGATGGTGTAGTCCCGATCAGGCTGGGGATTGTCGAAGGTCTCCAGTTGTGTCGGCGCTGGTTCTGGCATGGGGTGATCCTGTTGCTGATGCGATGCGCGAAGATAGCACAGTTGCCGGAAAATTTTTCCGGGCGAAGCTAAAGTGGCACATTAAAGCATATTTAAAACATATCTTTTATCAAAAACTTATATGTGTGATCTAAAGTAAATTCAAGATCAAGAACTCGCTTGTCTGAGGCCGGGGATAACGGTATTGTAGCGCTCCATGCGCTTACGCAAGATTAAGCTTTCCGGATTCAAATCCTTCGTCGATCCCACCACTCTCATCGTCCCCGGCAACCTGGTCGGCGTGGTCGGACCCAACGGTTGCGGCAAGTCCAATATCATCGACGCGGTCACCTGGGTGATGGGGGAAAGCTCGGCTAAACACCTGCGCGGCGAGGCCCTGACCGATGTCATTTTCAACGGCTCCACCTCCCGCCAGCCTGTGGGACAGGCCATGGTAGAGTTGCTGTTCGACAATTCCGAGGGCAAGGCGGGCGGCCAGTACGCCGCCTACAATGAAATCTCCATCAAGCGCCAGATCAACCGCGAGGGCGTGTCCACGTATATGCTCAACGGCACGCGCTGCCGGCGCAAGGATATCCAGGGCCTGTTCCTGGGCACCGGCCTGGGGCCGCGCAGTTACTCCTTTATAGAACAGGGCACGATCTCCCGCCTCATCGAGGCCAGGCCCGAGGAACTCAGGGTCTTCATCGAGGAGGCCGCCGGAATCTCCAAGTACCGCGAGCGTCGCCGCGAAACGGAGAACCGCATCCGCCATACCAAGGAGAACCTGGATCGCCTCAACGACATTCGCGAAGAGCTGGGGAAACAGCTCAGCCATCTGCAGCGCCAGGCCCGTGCCGCCGAACGCTACCAGGTCCTGAAGCAGGTAGGCAGACGCATGCGGAACTGCTGGCCCTGAACTGGCGCGACCTGAACCGGGAGATCGATCAGCGGCAGGCCGCGGTCCGGGATCATGAGAACAGGCTGGAAGAGGGCATCGCCGGACTCAGGGCGATAGAGGCGGCCATAGAGAAGCACCGCGATGACCTGTCCGCCGCCAACGAGTCCTTTAACAAGGTGCAGTCCGATTACTACCAGGTGGGCGGCGACATCTCCCAGCTGGAGCAGAAGATTCAGCATGCCGAGGAACGCCTGACTGGCCTCGAGGCGGACCTGGAAAAGACCCGCACCGCCATCCGCGACTGCGAGCAGCAGCAGCGTCATGATCGGGAGCAGCTGCAACGGCTGGGGGAAAAGACGACGGCGCTGGAGCCGGAGCTGCAGGGTTCGCGCTCGGAGAGCAACGCCGCCTATGATGCCCTGAATCAGGCGGAACAGGCCATGCAGGGCTGGCAGGGTGAATGGGACGCCTTCCAGGAGACCACCGCCGGATTCGACCGCCAGATCGAGGTGGACAATACCCGCCTGGAGCACCTCGAGGCGGGGCTGGAGGAGATCCGGCACCGCCGCGACGCCTTGCAGCGGGAAGAGGAGGAGACGGAGGCGGGTCTCGACGAGCGCCTGGAAGAACTGGATGATGACCTGCAGGAACATACCCGGGAGGTGCAGGGTCACCGGGACCACCTGGAAGACCGGCTGGAAGCGGTGCGGGCTGGCAGAAACCGGGTGCATGGCCTGAATGAGCAACTGGCCAGCCTGCGCGCCCAGCAACAGAAACTCGCCGGGCGCATCGCCTCCCTGGAATCCCTGCAGCAGCACGCCCTGGGTGATAATGAGGAACCCGTCCGGCAGTGGCTGGAAGCGGTGCATCATGCCGGTGCCCCGCGCCTGGTGGAGCAGATCAGCGTCGAGGAGGCGTGGACCCACGCCCTGGAAACCGTACTGGACCAACACCTGCAGTCCTATTACATCGAACAGCTGGGGGACGTCGTGGCCGGCCTGGACGCCCTGCAGCACGGCCGGGTCAGCATCCTCTCCGGTCAGGGGGAGACAGTGGCGGCGACGAGGCCCTGGCCGCGTCTTCTGGACAAGATCGACACGACCCTGCCCCTGGAACACCTGCTCCAGGGGATCTACATCGCCGACGACGTGCGGCAGGCCGAGGCCCTGTATCCCGAACTGGGCAGCGGTGAGTCCGTGGTGACCCCGGACGGTGTCTGGCTGGGGACGGACTGGATCCGGATCAACCGCCGGGAGGCGGAACAGGACGGTATCCTGTCCCGGGAACAGGCCATCCAGTCCCTGCGCGCGGAGGACGGTGCGCTGGAGGAGGAGATCCGGCGCTGCGAGGAGGAATTGGCGGCGGCGCGCCGGGAACTGGAGAAAGCGGAGGAATCCCAGCACACCGTTCAGCAGGATCTGAGCAGCCGGCAGGAAGGCCTGGCGGAGATCCAGGCCCGGCGATCCGAACTCAAGACCCGGCGGGAACAGGCACAGAAACGCAACGAACAGATCCAGGACGAACTGGAGGAACTGGCGGCCAGGGAGGAGGAGGAGGGGCGCGAGCTGGACGCCATCCGGGCAAGGCTGGAGCGCACCCAGGCCGACCGCCAGGCCCTGCTGGCGGAACGGGAGCGCCTGGCCGAGAAGCGGGAACAGCACCGGCAGAAACTGGAACAGGCCCGGACCCACTGGCAACAGACCCATGAACACAGCCACGAGATCGCCCTGCAGCTGGAATCCCTGAGTTCGCAGCGGGCTTCCCTGGAACAGGCACTCAAGCGCAGCGACATCCAGCTCAATCATCACCACGGCCGCTGCCGGGAACTGGAGCAGGGCCTGCACCAGGCCGGCTCTCCGCTGCCGGGGTGGCGGGAAGGGCTGGAGGCCAAGCTGGCGGAACGCATCGAGACCGAGAAGCGCCTGAACCAGGCGCGCGAAGACATGCAGGCCACCGACCAGGCCCTGCGGCAGAAAGAGCAGGAACGGATCGGCGCTGAACAGGCGGTGGCGGACCTGCGCACCGAAGTGGAAAAGGCCCGCTTCGGCGCCCAGGAGATACGCGTCCGGCTGCAGACGGTGGAAGAGCAGCTGCAGGCGGACGGCCACGGGGCCGAAGCCCTGCTGGCGGAGATGGACGCGGCGGCAAATCAGGGCGACTGGAAGGAGAAGATCGCGGCGCTGGAGCGGAAGATCCAGCGGCTCGGCCCCATCAACCTGGCCGCCATCGATGAATTCCAGCAGTTGAGCGAGCGCAAGACCTATCTGGACAGCCAGAACGAGGACCTGATCGGCGCCCTCACCACCCTGGAAAACGCCATCAAGAAGATCGACAAGGAAACCCGTACCCGCTTTCGGGAGACCTTCGATCAGCTCAACGACAACCTCAAGGATACCTTCCCTATCCTGTTTGGCGGCGGGCACGCCTATCTGGAGATGACCGGCGACGACCTGCTGGAGACCGGCGTTACCGTCATGGCCAGACCCCCGGGCAAGAAGAACAGCTCCATCCATCTCCTGTCGGGCGGGGAGAAGGCCCTGGTGGCCGTGGCCCTGGTGTTCGCCATCTTCAAGCTGAATCCGGCCCCGTTCTGCATCCTCGACGAGGTTGACGCACCCCTGGACGATACCAATACGGAGCGCTTCGGTCGCCTCCTGGCGGAGATGTCCTCGGACGTCCAGTTCCTGTTCATCACCCACAACAAGCTCACCATGGAGATCGCCCAGCAGCTGCTCGGGGTTACCATGCAGGAACCCGGGGTCTCGCGGCTGGTTTCTGTCGATGTGGAGGAAGCGGTAAAAATGGCGGCCAGCGCCTGATCACCGCCAATCCCAGGGCAGGGAATCCCTTTCCGTCCGCGATTCTTCAGCAGGAACGACTCTTCGGGTAAGCTTTCGCCGATGAACAGTCTCCGCCTATCCCTGCTACTTCTCGGCGCCGTGGTGCTCCTGCTCCTGTATCTGTGGGAAAAGCTGCACGCGGGCCGCGGCCTTGACG
>JARRRO010000078.1:0-2674 GCA_037380645.1 Gammaproteobacteria bacterium
CGCCAGGGGGGCGAGGCCGCTTCTGTCGCCGGGATCGCGCAGCCACAGCAGATTGCCGCCGTCCTGCACATACTGCACGACGGCGGCGATCTCGCCGGTGAGCAGCCGGACCTGCGGACTGGCGATGACCAGCACCGAGGTGTTTTCCGGAATGGCGTTGATCTTCCCCAGGTTGATGGACTGCAGTCTGAAGCCCCTCTCGCGCAGCTGCTGCGCCCATTCGCCGAGGTCGTAGTTGGCCTTGCCCAGCGGGTCCCGTTCCCCGTGTCCCTGGAGGAAGGCGAGCCAGCGCTGCGAGCCGCGGATCAGGCGCTGTATGCGTGGGTGAAGTGGGCTTCTGTGTCGGAACGCACGTGCTCGCTGCGGCCCCGGTAGGAAACCACCAGTTCGCCGTTGACCCGGATCCCCTCACGCCTTACCCGTTCCGGGGCAGCGTCGATATTCACGAACTTCAGCTCAATGTCGGGCTTGACCTTCTGATACATGGCCACGAAGCGGCGGATGGCCTGATGCAGGTCGCGCTGATCCCGGGCGTAGGCGGTGACGGAGAGCTTGCCGCCGGCCTGTTTGAGGACCGCCGCGCTGGCCGCGGACAGGGTGTATCTGCCGTTGCGCGTCCAGTCCGCCTGCACGGGATAGCGGATGCTGAGCCAGGCCAGCAGGACGGTCAGGGTGATCAGCAGGACGGCGGTGGCGAGGCTTTGCAGGCGGTAGCGGGTGCGTTTGTCTCCATCGGCGGCCATGGCGGGCGCCTACCAGTGATGGGTACGCATGGCGTCCAGGCGCCAGATGCTCAACAGGAGGAAGGCCGAGCCCAGCAGCAGGAAATAGGCCACGTCGACGGAACTGACCACGCCGCGCAGCAGGGCGTTGAAATGGCGCAGCAGGGACAGCCAGGCGAATACCCCTGCCAGGGCGCCGTGGGCGCTGCTGCCGGCAATGTGAATGACCCAGAGCAGAAACAGAGCGGCGAAGGTGGCGCTGGCCGCAGTTACGGGCTGTGCCGTCAGGGTGGAGATAAACAGGCCGATGGCGGCAAAGCAAAGCATGAGCAGGGCCAGCCCCAAAAGGCCGGCGGCCAGCAGGCCCAGATCCAGCGGCGTCCCCGGCAGCAGGGACAGGGGCATGAGGGCAACCATGACCAGGGCCATGAACAGCAGCAGGGTGACCCCGAGATATTTGCCCAGGACCAGTTCGGTCACGGACACCGGCGAGGAAAACAGCAGGTTGATGGTGCCGCTGCGCTGTTCATCGCTGAACAGGCGCATGGTCAGGAAGGGGGTGATCAAAAGGACGATGATCCCGGTGATCTGCAGCGTCCCCGCCGCCACTGTCTCGGTCAGGCCATGATCGCCATGGGACTGGGCTGCGCCCAGGTAACGGGACAGCAGGACATAGAAGAACATGGCCGCCAGGAATTGAATGGTGGCCAGCAGCAGCCACGCCAGGGGGGAGGCGAACAGCCGCCGCAGCTCATACATGGCGATGCGGATGATCATCATGCCGGCCGCGCCGCTTGCGCCGGCGCGCCGCTGGTCAGCCGCAGGAAGGTTTCCTCCAGACTGTCTGCCTGGGGGACCAGCTCATACAGGCCCCAGTCCCGCTCTACGGCGGCCCGGGCCACTGCCGTGGGGGTGTCGGCGTCACGGCGGTAATGGAGACGGAAGCGGCAGGGATCCAGCGACACCACCTCGCGGACGCCGTCCAGGCCCTGCAATTCTTCCGGCGCCGGGGGGTGGCGCAGGGCAACGCTGACGCTGTTGAGGGCAGCGTTGTTCTGCAGCGAGTCCAGCGTCTCGTCAAGGACCAGGCGGCCGTCGTGGATAATCAGCACGCGTTCGCACGTGCTCTGCACCTCGGGCAGGATGTGGGTGGACAGGATGACGCTGTGATCGCCGCCGAGCTCACCGATCAGTTCCCGGATCTCCACGATCTGGTTCGGATCCAGGCCGGCGGTGGGTTCATCCAGGATCACCACATCCGGGGAGTGGATGATGGCCTGGGCGATACCCACCCGCTGCTGGTAGCCCTTGGAGAGGTTGCCGATAAGGCGCCCGCCCGCGTCCCCCAGGCCGCAACGTTGCTTGGCGCTGGCCACCGCTTGCCCCTGTCTGGCCCGGGGCAGGCGCCGCAGGGCGGCGCAGTAATACAGGTATTCATCCACCAGCGATTCGCGGTACAACGGCGGCCGTTCCGGCAGATAGACGAGGTGGCGCTTTGCCCGAAAGGATTCATCGACGATGTCGGGGCCGGCGTTGGAGACCGAACCGCTGCTCGCCGCCAGCACGCCGCAGAGTATCTGCATGGTGGTGGTCTTGCCGGCCCCGTTGGGTCCGAGAAAACCCAGTATCTCCCCCCGGCGCACGTTGAAACCGAGCTGATCGACCGCGCGGTGCTCCCCGTAATAACGGGAGACTCCTTCCACCTGTACCAGGGTGTCCGCGCTCATGCCGCTGCGCTGTTCATGTTGGTTGTTATGATCTTCACCTCGAAGCACGCTGACGGACTGAAATGATGCCACAGAGGACACAGAGGGCACAGAGGTTTAAATATATTGATGCAATACTCTTTTCGTCCGGCAAGGCGCGAGAGTATAGGATGAACACTCGAGGTGCATAAATATTACAATGAAATAAGCTTGTTATTTTTTCTCTCTGTGTCCTCGGTGAACTCT